>JAIPJS010000011.1 GCA_021734025.1 Candidatus Neomarinimicrobiota bacterium | reverse complement strand
CAGTGCCCAGGAACAAAAATGGAGCCAAACGCGGCACCACTGGGGCGAAATCTATGCGGAACTCTTGCTGGTGTTCCGGAAACGACTGGAACCGTATATTGACCGATGAACGGGTTTACACACTTTTCCTTACACTCTCGAAAATGTAATTATTGTGAAAAGGCTCCAACTTTAACACGGTAACACAATAACACTATTTTTTCAACTCCAACACTGCTGTTTTTCCCTATACCCTTATTCCCCATACCCTTATACCTTTTTCCTCAAAACTGCCAGAGTAATCCCACACGATGGCTATCACCAAGATTACTCTGTGCCATCCCGGGCGTAAAGCCGTATTCCAGTCTTGCCTGTCCCAGGGAAATTCCAAGGCCGGCGGTGAAGTCTTCTATACTGCTCGTACCGAACCGGAGTCCCAGATTGTCGTTCATTACCAACTCGAGTCCGGCGGCATATTGTGCGCTGCTGCCAAAAATGTTGAACAACGCATCCGCACGGCGCCCATCGGTAAAGTAAATAATATCTGCCGTGGGGATCAGCTCCAGTTTAAATGCTGAGATCGGCAGATTCCCGGCAACCCCTAAATGGAGTTCCGGCTTGTAAATCTCGTTGCGCCCGGTACTCCAGGCGACGAGCGTGGTCGTGGCGTTTCGCAGCATGCCTCCGAACTGAACCCAGGTTACGGGTTGATACCATGCCCCCACATCGAAGCCCAGTCCCCAGGCAGATTCACCTGCGATGGAGTTTCGCATTAGTTTGAAATTCGCCCCATACGCCATTTTCTCGGATAACGGTCTTGAATAACTCAACAGGACCGTGTACTGGCTGGAGTTGAAAAAAGTGATGGCATTCTCATCTATACGCTCCGATGTACCGTCCGCAAAGGTATCAAACACGCCGTTTCCTTCGCCGGTATCGCCGGTATTCGGCTGACCGTCCTGCCCATAATCCTTTAGCGCATTTTGCGTATTCGGGATATCATCCACACCGGTGCGCATCATAGTTATCCCCAGATTATGCTCTTCAGTGGGAAGCCGTCCGGCGGCATAGTCGAAGTTCACCGCACCGGCGAACGATTCCGTGTGCATGATCCCGATATTCTTCTGTGGCGCCAGATGCATTTTGGCCGGATTCCAGAATCCGGCAGAGACGTCATTTACGGCGGCAGTACCCGCACCCCCAAGAGATAAAATTCTGACTCCGACGCCCTTTCCGACATAATCCGAGCCATATTTAGCTACTTCAAACGCAACAGACTTAGAGGGAATGCTAAAAAATGTTCCCAGCAATAAAACCGTAAGGACACTAAAACATAATTGTCGATTCACAGAAAATATATCCGCTTTTTCACTAGTGTTTGTAATAATCAGGATGAGATTTCTACTGATCGCCGCCTGGATTGTTCCTACAACCCGACCTCATTTTTCAATTCATCCAGCTTCGCCAGCGCGTCAAGTGGTGTCATCTTGTTCACGTCGATCTTTGAGAGCTCCTCGCGCAGCTTCTGCTCCTGTTCACCGAACAGACTCATTTGCGAGGTCGGTGCTGGCGGCGTGAACTGCTTTTCGGTATCCACGTTTGCCGCTTCATGCTCTTCCAGGTGGCGCAGGATTTCATTCGCCCGGTTGATGACAATGTCCGGGATGCCCGCCAGTTTCGCCACATGAATCCCGTAGCTGTGATCGCAGCCACCAGGAACGATTTTTCGGAGAAAGACTACTTTGTCACCGTAGTCTTTCACCGCCACGTTCAAATTGATGACCCGCTCCAGCACTTCCTCCAACTCCGTAAGTTCATGATAATGCGTCGCAAATAATGTCTTCGCGGCTACACTTTCGTTATTATGCAGAAATTCGGTCACCGCCCACGCAATGGAGAGACCGTCGTAGGTCGAAGTGCCCCGGCCGATCTCATCCAGGATAATCAAACTTTGCGGCGTCGCATTGTTCAGGATGTTCGCCGTCTCGTTCATCTCTACCAGGAAGGTGGATTCCCCGCCGGCCAGATTGTCGCTGGCGCCGACCCGTGTGAAGATCTTATCCACTATTCCAACGGTTGCGGATTTCGCCGGTACCCACGCGCCCATCTGCGCCAGGAGCACAATCAACCCGATCTGTCTGAGATATGTGGATTTCCCCGCCATGTTCGGACCGGTAACCAGCTGAATTTGCCGCTCTGTGGTATCGGCGGCATAATCGTTAGCGATAAACTCGTCGCCAGGCGGCAGCAGTTCCTCCACCACCGGGTGGCGGCCGTCTTTGATCTCAATTCGATCGCTCACCTCCACCATTGGCTGGACGTAATTTCGGCGCCGGGCAACTTCCGCCAGCCCAACATAACAATCCAATTGCGCAAGCAGGTCGGCGGTCTTCTGGATGGCCTTCGCGTAGGTGATAATATGTTCACGGATCTCCTGAAACAGTTCATATTCCAGAGATTCTATTTTCTCTTCAGCACCGAGGATCCTCTCCTCGTACTCCTTAAGCTCTTCGGTGATGTATCGCTCGGAATTTACCAGAGTTTGTTTCCGGATATAATCATCCGGGATTTTATCGGTATGGGTTTTGGTCACCTCAATGTAGTAACCAAAGACCTTGTTATATCCGATCTTTAGTGAAGGAATGTCCAGCTTTTCCCGTTCTTTCTGCTGGGTCTCGGCAATCCATTCCTTCCCGTGGAGTTTCACCTCCCGGAGCTCGTCCAATTCCTCGTGATACCCTTCTTCGATTATCCCGCCATCCTGCAACTTCTGCGGCGGGTCATCAACGACTGCATTGTCGATATATTCGATTAAATCATCCATATCCGGAAAACCATCCACAAAGTCTTCCAGAGATTCAATTGCTGTCTCCGTAAGAATCCCGGTCAACGGTGCAACCTGCTGCAGCGTTCGCTTGAGGCTCACCACTTCCTTGGGATTGGCCCGTCCCGTGCTAAGCCGGGACAGAATTCGCTCGAGATCACTCACTTTTTCCAGATGATCGGCCAGGTTTTCCCGGAGATTCTCCGAATCGAAGATCGGCTTGATGATGGACTGACGATGCAGAATATCTTCCAGATCATTCAGTGGCTGAGCAATCCACTGGCGTAATCTGCGGCCGCCGGCTGCCGTCACAGTCGCATCGATGATGGAGAGCAGTGTCCCTTCTACGCCTCCACCACGGATGGATTCGAACAATTCCAGATTCCGAATGGTGGCGCTGTCCAGGCCGACAAACTTCTCGCTGGTGCGCCGGCTAATCCCGGTAATATGCGCCAGATTCTGCTGGTAATTTTCCAGGATATAGTGCAGGATGACGCCCCCGGCCCGGACTGCCATCGGCAGCCCTTCGATACCGAAGCCTTTGACCGTGGACACCTGGAAATACTCCTCGATTTGCTCTTGGGCGTAATCTCTGGAAAAAATCCAGTCATCCAGATCTGTGAAAATGCCGTTCCAGGATGGAAGTAATCCGTGGAAATCGTCCAACTGCTGATTCGGGATAATCAATTCGCTGGGCTGATAGGCAGAGACCAGATCTTCGAACTCCTCTTCCGGGACTTCCGTCACCTGGAACTCCCCGGTGGAGACGTCCACGATAGCCACACCGACGGTCTCCCCTTCCTGCAGGGCGGACATGAGAAAATTATTCCGCTTATGATCCAGAAATTTGTCGGTGACCGCTGTACCGGGTGTCACCACCTCCACCACGTCACGCTTCACCACGCCCGTGGCCTGCTTCGGATCCTCCACCTGCTCGCAGATAGCAACCTTGTGTCCCGCTTTCAGCAGCTTATGGAGATACGCTTCCATGGCATGATGCGGGAATCCCGCCAGCGGCACCTCTGCCGCCTTCCCGTTAGAACGAGTGGTCAGCGTAATCCCCAGCACCTTGGCAGCTATCTTGGCGTCCTCGTTGAACGTTTCGTAGAAGTCGCCCATCCGGAACAACAGAATTGCGTCCCGGTGTTTCTTCTTGATGCCCTGGTACTGCCGCATCAATGGAGTGGTATCTGATTTCGGCTTCGCCATTTATCTAACACTCAAAAAATGGCACGCAGTCCCCGACAAGTCGGGGAACACTGAAACGGCAAGATATCCACTGATTACCGACATATTTTTCAATTTCGTTCTCATTTAATATTTGTTTTTACCCGTGGTCATCTGCCCAATCTGCGTCATCTGTGTGCTATTAAAGGTTGTATTTTCGGCGGACTTCCCCATCCCGCATGGTCCATCCCTGCTGATCCGAGTATTCCAAAAGCGGAATAGCATACTTCCGGCTTCCGCCTATAATATCTTTAAATTCACCTACCGACAATGTCTCATCTTCAGCAAAAAATGTCTGTAAATGGTTCTTCAAGTTAGCTTTAGCACTTTTGTGAAAATACAGGTCGTCCGGCAACCGCTCAATGGATTTTTCGTAGATCAAAATCTTCAGAAATTGCCGCAGTCGCTTTTCTTCCAGAGAAAAATGTTCCGCCAGATCTCCCAGCGATGGCGGTTGCATTCCATCTGCGCGAATTTTCTCTTCAATATCTTTTTTGAGGTTTGCATCGGAGTCGGACAACCGGATTTCAAAATCCGGCGTACGCAGAAGCGGTCCCTCTTCTACCAGTTCTCCATCCTCAATTAACAGACGAATAATTGTCTGAAACGTTTGTCCGGGAATATCAAGGTTTTGCTCCAGCTGTGAACGTTTGATGCCGGGTTCCATAGGATGGTTTTTCTGATATGCGGCGACAATTTCTACGGCTCGATCTCGCAGGTTTTCTATACCTGAGGTCGTGCCGTATTTCGTCTGGCCATCAAGTAAAAATTCCGCCAATAAGCCTTCGTCCACTAGTTTTTTTACGGGATTTCGTAACAGGTCTTTTCCGTAGAACATCGCCTTGCTCAATGCGTCCAAAGATAAAAAATCCGGGTGCGCAATCTGAAGGAATGCAAGAGAAGCCTCGCGGATTTCCGGTGATTGCAGGTTCTCCAGATGCTCAAGCACCTGCTTTTTGTTTTGGTTCGGAAACCGGGACGAATAGAGGACCTTTCCACCGCCTATGGTTTCCATGGGCGAATAAAACCGTAGAATAAACCGATCCTGATACCCCACAACCGCGGTTTCTTCCAGACGCAATTTGACAAATCCCGTTTCTCCCGGATGAATAACATTGGCGGACAAAATGGAGCACCGCCCGAGGATTTCGGTCGTACCCAGGTGAATCCTGACCCGTTGGTTTTGCCCCAGGACATGTTCCGTATCAGGCAATAGTTTGGCGTTCACATACAACGTCTCCGTAGCGGAGAGGAATCCTTCGTTGGTTATCTGGTCGCCTCGCTGGATGTCCTCGGTCTCCACACCACCAAGATTCAGCGCTGCCCGCTCACTCATACCTACAGACTCTACGTCGTGACCGTGAGATTGAATTCCACGAACTTTTACCGTTTTACGCCCGGGCAAAACGTCACACGAAACTCCGTTCCGAAAGTCCCCTGAGAGGACGCTTCCAGTCACCACAGTTCCAAACCCTTTCACCGTGAAGACGCGATCTACCGGCAATCTGGGGATTTTTCTGTCCAGCCGGCGCGGGACTTTTCCGGAGATATCCAGGATTTCCTCCCGGAGCTCGTCTATCCCCTGACCGGTTTCTGCGCTTGTCCGAACAATGGTGGCATTCTCAAACCCCGTATTTGTAGCCCACTCCCTGATAGTCTCCTCAACAAGCTCTAACCAGTCCGGATCGGCGATGTCTGATTTGGTCAATGCGATGACTCCGGCGGAGACTCCCAGCAAATCCAGGATCGCCAGGTGCTCCCGTGTTTGGGGCATCACACCGTCATCGGCCGCAATCACCAGCAGAGCCGCGTCAATAGTAGCGACACCGGTCACCATGTTTTTAATGAATTTTTCGTGACCGGGAACATCGATAAACGAAATATCATCGTTCAGGAATGCGAATCCGATGTCGATAGTGACGCCGCGCTCCTGTTCCTCCTGCAGCCGGTCGGTGTTGGTGCCGGTAAGCGCTTCGATAAGCGCGGTCTTCCCGTGATCGATATGGCCTGCTGTTCCCCAGATAATCGGCTGCATTATTCGTCCATTGCCTCCGCCAGTGCTGTAAAGGCGTTTACCAGAATGGCGATCTGTTCCCGCATTACCGCCCGCAGGTTAAAGAAACATTTGTCTTCGGAGATGTAGCCCACGACAGGAGTTTCATATCTCCGCATCCATCGCATCATTTTCTGGGCCGACCACTGGGCAGAGGTAATCACTAATGCTTTCCCGGGAATTTTCTCCGTCGGGAGTGATCCGCTGCCGGCTTCGGTTTCCGCATCCGTTAATTTTATTCCCAGTGTTTCGATAACTTCTCCGTCTAACTCTGACAGAACGGCTTCCCCCAACTCTTCCAGTGTATCCATCGATTGCGTAAGCAGTGTGTATGTCGTGTTTCGTTTCGGGAGTTGTTCCGGATTCGTATAGGTCTGCAGCGTTGCTTCCATTGCTGAATAAATCAGTTTGTCACATCGTAGCGCACGAGTCATAGGATTCCGTTTAATCCTATCCACATACTGCTTTTTGCCAACGATAAGTCCGGCTTGCGGGCCTCCGATGAGTTTATCGCCACTGAAGGTAACCACGTCTACGTCTGCTTCAACGATCTCGCTGACAATATGCTCGTGGGGGAGCCCGTATTGTTCCATCTCAAAGAGCGCACCACTTCCCAGGTCGTACATTACCGGGAGATCGTTCGCGTGTGCCAGAGAAAGGATATCCCTGAGATCAGGTGTTGCAGTAAATCCCTCGATTTTATAATTGCTGGTATGAGCTATGAGGATCATTGCCGCATCATCGGTAATAGCATTTTCGTAATCCCGGAGATGAGTCCGGTTTGTAGTTCCCACCTCAACCATCACTGCCCCGGATTTTGCCATCACGTCCGGAATGCGAAATGAGCCACCAATCTCCACCAATTGCCCCCGGGAGATAATGGCTTCGCCGCCCTCGGCAAGCGTATTCAGCGACAGCATAACTGCTGCAGCGTTGTTATTCACCATAAGTCCCGCATCCGCCCCCGTCAGCGCACAGAGCAGGTCTTCAATATGATCGTTGCGCTGTCCCCGTTGCCCTGACTCCAGGTCAAACTCCAGATTGCAATAGCCTTCAGCCGAGCGGCTCAAGGCATCTCTGGCAGATGTCGATAGCGGTGCCCGCCCCAACCCGGTATGCAAAACGATTCCTGTAGCATTTACTACGGATTGCATCGATCCGGCGCTTCTGATTTTGCAAAAATCTTTTATCCTATTAAGGGCAATCGACTCGAGATCGTTCTGTGGATATTCTTTGCCGTCGAGTATTTCGGTTCGTAAGTCACCGAGCACAGTGCGAACTGTCTGCAAGACGAACTCTCTGGGTAGATTATACTTTTCATCGTCGAGGTCATCCAATACGGTATCGACGGACGGGATTTGCTTGAGGAGTGCCTGGTTAGCCATGAGTCATTTCCGTTCATTTGTTGAATATTAAAGGTAACGGCGGAACAAAATGAAAGCAAGCGTACCCGGGGTATTCTCAGAATCCTGCCAGGAGTTTTATTGCCATCCCGACAACGGCGATAACGAGAACCGCACGGATCAACGGTTCCCCCTTTTCCACAGCCAGATGACTGCCGAGCCAGCCACCGATTCCCATACCAATAGCCAGGAGAAATCCCACAATCCAGTCCACTTCGCCGTGGAACGCAAAAACCAGGAGCGCAACAAAGATGTACACGCTATTGATGACTACCTTGTGACTGTTGGTCTTTATCAGATCGAACCCGTTGACCAGGGAGAGGGTGGCGATGACGAAAAAGCCAACTCCGGCCTGGATAAAGCCGCCGTAAAAGCCGACGAAAAGAAAGCAAAATGCGGCAACCCATTTTCGTTTAGGAGTGAGGTTTTCAGCATTACCTTCAAGCCGGCGGGTGGGGTTCCAGAGAATGATACCGACCATTATCAACATTACGATTCCAAGGAGCCGTTCGAACAGCGAATCAGAAATATCGACGGCAAGCCATGCCCCCATGACTGATCCGATTACAGCTGGTGCTGCAAGGAACAAGCTGTACCGGACGGTTTTAAATCCCTTTGAGCGGAATCCGGCTGAAGCACTCAGCGTTTGAGTTAATACTGCAACGCGGTTCGTTCCGTTCGCCAGACTGGCGGGCAACCCCAGAAAGATAAGCAACGGAAGCGTCAAAAGAGAACCGCCGCCGGCCAGAGTATTGACAATTCCTGCGACAATCCCAACGACGGTGACCAGTCCGAATTCCAATAGCGTCATGTGGTTATCCTAAAAAGAAAAAAGCCATCCCGAGTTCGCGGAATGGCTTATATCATTCAAATGAGTATGTATTAATGTATCGGTTACTGCTGGCGTTCCCTGATTCGGGCGGCTTTCCCTCTGACCTTCCGCAGATAATACAATTTGGCGCGCCGGACCTGGCCTTCTTTAATCCGGTTAATATTCGCGATATTCGGTGAATGTAACGGGAATACCCTTTCAACACCGATACCGTAGGATATCTTCCGGACGGTAAACGTCTCATTAATGCCGGATCCCTTCCGGGCGATTACAACCCCTTCAAATCGCTGGAGACGTTCTTTGTCTCCTTCACGAACTTTAACGTCTACTGCAACTGTATCCCCCGGACGAAATTCCGGGATATCATCACGTAACTGGGTTGCTTCTACAGATTCTAATAAATTCATTTTTGTCCCCCCTGTTCCTCTCGGCTGGCACCACCGTTTAATGGTTCTATATTTTCTGTGACTGGCGCGACAGCCACCGTCTTTATTTCTAAATTTTTTGCTGGGCCGGCAGGATTCGAACCTGCAGTAGCCTGGTTAACAGCCAGGTGCATTGCCATTATGCTACAGCCCAATAACATAGTCTCGTAATATACTGGTAATCGGATTCATTTTTCAACTAGTAAATCCGAACGCCTCTCGCGGGTTCGTGTCAGTCGTTGCTCTTCCCGCCATTCCCTGATTTTTGCATGGTGTCCCGAGAGTAGAATCTCCGGAACTTTCAGTCCCCGGAATTCTTCAGGACGCGTGTAATGTGGTCCATCCAGAAGTCGACTGCTAAAGGAATCCGTCTCGGCCGATTCGGGGTCTTGGAGCACCCCCGGCAGGAGCCGGACAGTGCTGTCAATGATTGCCAGCGCAGGGATCTCACCGCCGGATAACACAAAGTCACCGAGAGAAATTTCCATGGTCACCAATTGTTCACGTACCCGCTCATCGATGCCTTTATATCTACCACAGATAAAGATCAGATGCTCCAATCCGCGTAGATTTTCAGCCGATTTTTGAGTAAAAGGAGTCCCCTGTGGCGTGGGATAAATCACCTCACACCGGCTGTGATTTTCACACTGTTCCCGAAGGGCTTCCACTGCACGAAACAGCGGCTCGGGCTTCAGAATCATTCCCGGACCACCACCATATGGCAAATCGTCAATTTGCCGGTGTTTATCTGTTGTAAAATCCCGCAAATCATGGATGCGGTATTCAACCAGCCCTTTCTTTTCTGCCTGGGCCGGAATGCTCGCTGAGAGCGGCTCCGATACGATTTCAGGGAATGCCGTAATAATATCTATCTGCATCACGTCAGGCCTCCCAACCCCTCGATGGGGTGTACAACAACGATACCTTCACCCAGATTGACTTCCTGGATAAACTCTTGCACCATCGGCAATAATATCTCGTCTCCCTGACTGTTAATCACCAACACATCATTGGCGGGCGCCTGAATGATATCTTTCACCTGACCGATTTCAACCCGGTCGGTGTTCTCAACGGTAAGTCCAATCAATTCATCGACGAAGAATTCATCCTCATCCAGCGCTTCATCTTCGAGACGCGGGAGGTAACAAAAGTAGCCGCGCAGATGTTCAACTCCTTCGATGTTCCCGTGGTCCTCCAGCTGCAGGACGATATCTTTTCCACGGTATTCGACAGTATCCACACGGTACGGGATGGCCAATTCGGTGGTCGGGCCGATATAAATTTCCTGAATCGAGGTGTATCGATCCGTGATATCAGAATAGTTCTGAATCTTCACGGCCCCTTCTACGCCAACGGGTCGGAGGACTTTACCAATGCAAACAAATAAATCACTGTTTGTAATACGTCGTATACTCATAACCCTCTAATTGAAAATGTATAATGTCTCTGAAGTTAAGGGAAATTGTTAGAAGTACTGAAACCTGTCCGTTATTCCACAATCTCAAGCAGGGCGCGTTTTCCACCTAATTTTGCAGAGGCAGCCGTCAGCAGCGTTCGGATAGATTGAGCTGTTCGGCCCTTTTTTCCAATGATTTTACCCAAATCGCCATCACCCACGGATAATTCATAAATCGTGGTCTTTTCGCTATCGATTTGTGTTACCTGCACTGCCTCCGGATTATCTACCAACTGCTTTGCGATATATTCAACGAATTCCTTCATGTCACGCCTCCTTGTTCAATCCACCCGCAATCCCGTGTAAGGTACCTCGCTATGAGACCTTTGCTGACGAGAAATCCGCTTGTAACCGCATCAACCTACCGGAAATCATCTTGCAGATTTCCTCTGGCAATCTTGTATCGGGGAGCAATTAATGCCCGCGAAAATCGGCCTATTCTTTTTCTTCTTCGTCTTCTTCCTTGTCTTCGTCCGATTCGTCGTCCGATGCGTCGTCCGCGTCCTCATCTGCGTCTTCGGCTTCCGCTTTCGCCGCTTTTGCCTCGGCCTCCTTGTCTTCCTCCGCAACCGCCTGATCCTCTTCAGTGACCTTTTCGGCCTCATCTTCTTCGACTTCTTCGCCTGCCCCGGCTTCAGCCGTGGGTTCCTCTTCATCTTCATCCGCGGCTGCTTTCGTTTCTGCATCAGCAGTCTCTTCCACATCATCATCCGGAGCCTCAACAGCAACTTCTTCCTCTTCCGCTGCTTCAACTTCTTCAGGTTCCGGTGCTGGCTCAGCCGGTTTTTCTTCCTTGGCGCTACGCTTTTCCTGTTCGGCCACCGCCGCTGCTTTCGATTCCCGCAACAGCTGCCATTTCTGATATTCTTTTTCTATCTCTTCTTCGGATTTTCCCTGAGACTTCAGGTGCCACTTCAGGGCCAACCCGTGATTCTTCATCAGCGTCCGAACCGTATCACTCGGCTCCGCCCCCTGACTCAGCCAGTAGAAGAGTTTGTCTTCATCGACGTTAAATATTTCCTGATCCGGCAGCGGGTTATATACCCCGATGCGCTCAAGTTCTTTCCCGTCGCGCTGACGCCGGGAATCAATGGCTATCAACCGATAGTACGGAATCTTCTTCCGCCCCATCCGCTTCATTCTGAGTTTAACTGACAACGATTTCCTCCTTTGTTCTCTCTGCTAGAACGGCAAACTGGTCATCTGCCGCTTCAATTTTCCTTGATTCATTTGCTGCATCATTTTCTTCATCTGTTGAAACTGTTTCAGCAGTTGATTGACTTCTCCGACGCTGGTACCACTGCCCCGGGCGATTCGCTTTCGCCGGCTTCCATTAATGATGCCGGGCTTCTGGCGTTCCTCTGGGGTCATGGAACTGATCATCGCCTCAATTTTATCCAGTTCAGCCCCGTCAACTGATAGTCCCTGCTGTTTGATCTTACCCATACCGGGAATCATATCCAATAGCTGGTCAAGTGGCCCCATATTTTTTATCTGTTGCAACTGTTCCTGAAAATCTGCAAGAGAAAACTCATTCCGTTTAATTTTCTCATTTAGTTCCTTCGCCGATTCCTCATCAATTGTCTCCTCGGCTTTCTCCACCAGAGAAACGACGTCTCCCATGCCAAGGATTCGGTTGGCCAGCCGATCCGGGTGGAAGGGTTCAAGGGAATCAACCGTCTCGCCGACTGACATAAACTTGATCGGTCTTTCGGTTACCGATCGAATCGATAAGGCTGCGCCTCCTCTGGCATCACCGTCCATCTTGGTGAGAACCACGCCTGTAAAATCAAGATGGTTCAGGAATTCGGATGCAGCGTTCACGGCATCCTGTCCGGTCATCCCGTCAGCGACAAACAGGATCTCGTCCGGGCGCAACTGACTCCGGATATCAGACAACTCGTCCATCATGGAGGCGTCAATATGTAGCCGGCCAGCTGTGTCGAGTATCAACACATCCTCATGATGCTTGCGAGCATGCTGTCTCGCTTCTGTACAAATATCCAGCACGCGGTCGTGGTCGGTGACAAAGGCCGGCAGTCCCGCTTTTTCTGCATTTGTTTGCAGCTGATCCTTCGCCGCAGGACGATAGACATCCGCCCCGACTAACAGCGGGCTATATCCCTTGTCATGCAGATGCTTACCAAGTTTCGTAACAAAAGTCGTCTTTCCGGAACCCTGAAGCCCCACGACCATAATAACGTGCGGTGGCTTCCCCGTCAGCTCCAGCTTCGAGCGTTCCGCTCCGAGCAATTCCACAAGTTCGTCGTGGATTATTTTGACAATCTGCTGACCTGGTGTTATGCTCTCCAGCACCTCTTTGCCGACCGCTTTTTCTTTTACCGAGGCAATAAAGTTCTTTGCCACCTTGTAATTTACGTCGGCTTCTAATAGCGCCCGGCGGACTTCACGCAGTCCGTCAGAGATGTTTTTTTCGCTTAATTTTCCTCTGCCCCTGAGTTTCTTCAGGACCGAATCTAAATTTTCCGAAAGTCGTTCAAACATAGTCTTGGCTTCTTTTCATTATAGCAGATAAATATAAATGGAGTTCCAATGGCGTGCAACTTGTTTTCACTACCACACTGGCGCCCGTCCGATAAGCCTAAGGCTGACCGAACATTTGCATTGGGTATGGAAATGGCCAGACAAAATCGGCCTCTTGATTTCAGGACCGCCCTGATGTTAACTCCCTTACGGTATTTTTGCTAACAAATCCTTAAAAATATCGTAACTTTAACGGAACTGGTTTGGGTAATTGAACGTATAGATTCCAAATTCACAGATTTAACGAGTCCAACAAACCTTCAATTGATGAAAGATAAATACCGAATGCGTTTTCTTCCTGGATTAGTCCTTACCCTGCTTCTGATTTTTCCAATCCTTCTTTCTACACAAATTAAGGGGGAGATCACAATTCAATCTTCCTCAGACCACCATGTGGATTATCAGGTTGATTTTCAATGGACGGAATACACTGAGACAATTGACGGTTCCGAGTATAGTTTATGGGGTAATGGTTCCATCTCCGATAATGTCAATGTTGATGGCCGGCTCACCCCTGTGGTTGGCTTTCGGGTGCCTATTCAGCCAGATGTGACGCCACAGATAGAAATAATTAACAAACAAACCGTTCGCAGAGAAAGTGGCCCACTTCCTCCGGCGTCTGAGGCAGGACACGGATATAATTCATCCTCAGAGGTTGTTTTCATCGGACATCAGTCATTTCGCGGGTATAATATGGGTCAATTCCTCCTTATTCCGGTCCGACCGAATGGCGATCAGGTCGAACTTCTTACCAGTGCAACTATCCGAATCAGCTGGACAGGGGGTAATACCTCCCCGTTGACAGAAGAATTATCCCGATTTGATACGATGGCATTACGGACTCAGGAGACTACGAAATCGGCCTCACTTTTTCGCAGAGATCAATCTCAGAGTTTGACCAAGCAAACCGTACAAGCACAAACAGACCGGAGCGGGACATGGTATAAAATTCCGGTGACCTCAACCGGCATGCACCGGATATCGTACTCCTGGCTTCAGCGAAATGAAGTCCCGGTTGAAAATATTGACATCGATCTAATCCGGATGTTTGCCGCTCCAAATTTTGGATTGCCCCTGGAAACCCCACGTGGACCGTCAATAGCAGAGATTGGACCAATGCTCCGGGAAATCCCGGTTCGCATCACCCAGGAATCGGCAAGTACGGAATTCAAGCAGGGAGATGCCATCGAATTTTACGGACAACCCCCCAGCCGGTTTGTTCCGGATGGAGAAAACGTTCGGTTTGTCAGGAATTCCTTTGAAACTACAAATTACTACTGGCTCAATCTTCCGGGAGAAAAATCGACTGAACCAGGCAAACGCCTTACCACTTCAAATGTATCATCCTCGGATAATTCCATTACGACGGCGCAAGGGGTTTACCGATACGAAGAAGAGCGCCGCAATTTTTTCGGGAGCGGACTCAGATGGTACGGGAATAGTTTTTTTGGCGCATATGACAAACAGGCTTTCCCGTTAGATATACCTAATATCGTAACGGATTCGTCTGCGAATATTCAAATCGCTGTCGCCCGCGGCAACGATGCTAACCGCCATTTTTGGGAGTTTTCGATAAACGAGTCTCCTATCGGTGACGCAAGTATACGATCAGGTGAATATAGTTCAGCCGTGGCCTCTCTTTCCGAAAACGTTAGCGGCGATCTCTTTTCCTCAACAGGGAATAGTATTGAAATAATCAGTAACGGCGAAACGTCCTCCGCACAGGGGCATCTGGATTATATTCAACTGAAGTATATCCAGCAACTCTCCTTTCCGGAAAACAAGGATATCTACTCGTTCTTCACCCGTCCGCGGTCTGGTTCACAGACGTATCAGGTCAGTGGGGTATCCCCGAACAATCTTCTGGTATTAGACGTAACCGACCCGGATGAAATGACAAACCTGGCAACCGCGTCAGATCCAAATGGCATTCGGTTTACGGTGGAGTTTGACCAGTCCGTGAACGTGCGGGAGATTGTACTTATCCAGACCGGGCAGCGTACCCAGCCGGAAAGTATTACTGAGGTTGAGTCCTTTAGTGAGCCCACCCTCCGGCGAGACGATCTGATGGCTGACTATATCATTATCACCGCCGAGCCGTTCCTGGAGGAAGCAGAACGCCTTGCAGAATTTCGATCAACCTTCTCTTCTCCTACCGATGAGCCCCTGTCAGTGGAAATTGCTACCGTGGAACAGATCTACAATGAATTCTCTGGGGGGCTCCAGGACCCGGTAGCCCTGCGGAACTTTCTTTCCTGGGCCTATCGCCAGTGGCGTGGCGAGGAACCCGCCCAATACGCACTGCTCTTCGGTGACGGGGATTACGATTACCGGAATATCACTGGCAGTTCACAAATCTTCGTGCCGACCTGGCAGTTCGAAAGTACCCGCGAGGTGGATACCAAAGAAATTGACGACCGCTTTGTCTTGGTCGATGGCAGGGATAATCTTCCGGATATGGCGATTGGGCGCCTGACGGCAACCACAGTTGATGAAGCCCGACACATGGTAGATAAAATAATTCAATATGAGACTTCACCTCCGTTTGGGCAATGGCGCCTGAATCTCACGATGGTGGGGGACGATACGCAACGACCTGAATCAAAGGGTAACTATCAACTGGCGCATATCCAGAAACTGGAAGATAGTGTCTTAAGGAAGATCCCTGATATTTTTCATCTGCGGAAAATTTATCTTCCCGACTTCCCCATTGTACAGGACCTCAGCAGTTTTGGCGTAACCCGCCCGGCGACGACAGATGCATTACTTGACCAGCTTCGGCAGGGCACACTGGTGGTCAACTTTTCCGGACACGGCTCTCCGAAAGTTTGGACGCAGGAACGAATTTTAACTATGGAGCGGGATTTAAATCGAATCGAGACCGGGGGCAAACTTCCTCTTTGGGTTGCGGCTACCTGCGAATGGGGACGGTTTGATATGGTCGGCGATGTGAGTATGACCGAAGGGCTTCTGGCTCAGGAATCCAATGGTGCCATCGGTATATTGAGCGCTGCACGACTTTCCTATCTCACGCCAAACATTAATTTTATGGGACGATTCTTTGGAACATTATTTTCGGATAGTCAGCATCCGAGTAACAGTTTGCCGGTTGGCCTTGCAGCGATGATGTCAAAAACAACCAACCTTAATGACGAGCGCTATGTCTTCTTTGGCGATCCGGCATTACGGCTCGCCTCCCCAACCTATAGTGCAGAATTAACCGATGTTACCCCGGATACATTTGCTGCCTTGTCGAAGATTGATTATAACGGCAAGGTCCAAATGGCTGATTCAGCCATCTCTGCAGGTTTCAGTGGGACCGGAGTTCTCTCGGTTTTCGATTCCAAAACGTCGGTTCAGCACAGTTATCCGACCTATTACCCGAACGATACAACTTATGAATACCTGAACTACTCGCTTTCCGGATCCCGCATTTTTTACGGGCCAGTGAGTATTACCGGGGGAGATTTTACAGGTGAATTCATTGTGCCCAAAGATATTCGATATTCAGGGGACACCGGGAAAATGGTGATGCTCTACCAGGGGGCGGACAGTGTAGTAACGGGAGCAGGCCAGCGACGCTCCATTGTATTTCAGGGAACAGCGACCGGTATCGAGGATGCGCAGGGCCCATCCATCCAAATAGGGTTTGAGGGCTATGAATTTCAATCAGGAGATGTCATTCCCTCCGATGCCGTTCTCGATATAGCAGTATTTGACGAGTATGGAATAAATATTACCGGGAGTGTCGGACACCAGTTAAAGCTCGAACTAAACGGTCCGACAACCACCGAATACAACCTGACCGAATTTTTCAGTTATAACGAAAATAGTTATCAGGAAGGGCATGTCGTTTACCCGTTGTCAAATGTTGAACCCGGCGAATATACATTGACTGTCCGGGCATGGGATTCCTCCAATAACCTCTCAGTTCAGAGTGCGGATGTTACCTTCATTGAAGGGGGAGACTTCACCGTTACCCAAGCCTATAATTACCCCAATCCCATGCAGAACGAGACCGACTTCACCTTTTCCATCAGTAGCCCCGGCTCGGTCAAGTTGACAATCTATACCTTGAGTGGCCAGGCAATCCGGACGCTGGAGCGGACGTTCGGAATCGCCGGCTTCCACTCAATTCACTGGAACGGACGTGACCGTTACGGCGCCCCGATTGCAAACGGTATGTACTTGTATCGCATCTCCGCAACTTCTTCCGAATCGAACGATACTGACCATTTCGTCGGGAAATTAGCTGTTACCAGGTAATTTCGTAAACCGGACGGCCCCTTCGTCATGATATCTCAACCCAAACGCCCTGTTATTCTGGCTTCAAAATCTCCCCGGCGGGCAGCATTATTAGACCAAATTAATCTTGCCTATCAGGTCCAACCTGCGACAATTGATGAATCACAGGTCCCCCGGGCGCAGGAGTCACCAATTACAGCCGCCGAATATCTCGCAGAAAAAAAGGCTCGTACTATCGCTGAAACTGCCCGGAATGCATTCGTTATCGGAGCTGATACGGTGGTACATCTGGACGGTCAGATCCTTGGAAAGCCGCAAAACTCAGAGGAAGCCATCACAACGCTCCGCCAACTTTCAGGGAATTCTCACCGAGTGATTACCGGCGTAGCACTCATAGCCGTTCCGGAGCAAATCGTGCACGTCTTTTCAGAAGAAACTGTCGTACACTTCCGCAACCTTACTGGAGATGAAATCAAGGCATATGTCGCAACAGGGGAGCCGAAGGACAAGGCAGGCGCGTACGGAATTCAGGGATTAGGGGCACTGCTCGTGGACTATATCCATGGCGACTACAATAATGTCGTTGGCTTTCCGGTTAGCGCATTCTATCAATATTTTATACAGATCAAATCTCAGGTAGAATCCTCGGGTTAAAATCCACTTTGCTCTTGTGCCGTATATGGTTACATTTTGAGTCGATTTTTCAGTCATACCCCTTAAGGAGAACAAATGGAAAATTTTTTCCAGGAATTTAAAGAACACCGGCAAAATCAGTCCATCACGCTTGAGGAAATCTCGGCGCGGACGAAGATCAATGTCCGGTTCCTTCGCGCAATAGAAGAAGGTGACTTTGATGTACTTCCAGAGACTTACATGCGCCTTTTTCTGCGGGCCTATGCCGTGGAAATTGGCATCGACCCGGATGAGGCGATAGAAAGGCTTGAACTGCATGAAGGGACTATCACCGAACCCCGTCCCAAGAATGAAAAGAAACCCAAACAGGGGCCGGGAATGGATGAGGAAGACTCAGGTCGTACAACGCCTCCAATCGACCTCAAACCAAAAAACAAATTCAACTGGAAGCGGACACTGATTGTTATTGCCATATTTGGATTCGCCATCTGGATCGTAAAATCCTATGTAGATTCCAGTAGTATAAACGAAACCACCCCACCTGTTACAACTCAGGATACAGCTGTGACCGATACAAACAACAATGCGCAACCACCGGTAATCTCGGAGGAAGAATTTCAGCGTGGTACCGTTATTGATGAATCGCAGGAATCCGTGAGATCCACTGCCCCGAACGAGCAGATTGTCCTCCGGCTCAATGCTGTGGACCGAACGTGGGTTCGCGTCCGGCGTGATACGCTGCCCAGCCAGGAGTTTACTTTCCTGCCACAGGATACCAGAACCTGGCGCGCAGTCAATGAAATCGAAATTATGATTGGGAACTCCGCCGGCGCCAACTTGATCCTGAATGGCGATCCCCTGGGCAACCTCGGTGCTCCCAATACTGTCACCAACCTCGTAATTACAAGAGAAGGCATCGTCAACAAACGGACGGTGGTGCCGCAATCCGTTAGCGATACGACTGCGACGGATACCAATACGAACTGAGACGGCAACCATAACTCACCCGGGAGAACCCAATTCCAGAGTTAGTACTCCCACCCCCTTCATTATAGAAGGTATTTTAACATCCCACGTAATCAGGGGCATCCGGCCCCTGTCATTCTGTCATGGTTACATTGAATATTTATTTGTTAGCAGTTTTTTCTGCTTAATTTTCAAAGATGAGTACGCAATCTCGGTAAAATAACCACATTTTCCTTATTAGAATATTTTGTACACTTTTTGTTCACTTATTAAACATAGTAATAAATCCGCGTTCTACTTAAAAGAATAAGTAAAATATTTCATTAGTATTTTTTGTTTAATTCTTGACATCCTTGTAAACAGGGTGTATAATTGTGGGTAATAGTGGGTAATCATCCCAACTACTAATCCGAGACAAGCGAATGGCGTCACGCACGAATACATTTATCGGGGAGTATCGGTATTCGATCGACAGTAAGGGTCGGATAAATGTCCCCGCAAAATTCCGCCAATCCCTCTCTCCTGATTCCGACGATACCTTCGTCATTACCCGGGGACTGGACCATTGCTTATGGGTATATCCCCTGGAGGAATGGGAGCGGATTGAAGACAATCTCAGAAGTCTCTCTTTTTTACGTGCAAAGGAACGCCAATTTATTCGTCAAATCGTTCGCTGGGCCACTCCGGCAAAATACGACAAGCAGGGGAGGGTTACGATTCCTTCCACCTTGCTGGAAATTGCCAACCTCAGCGATGAAGCAATCATTATCGGTTATCTAAACAAGATTGAGATTTGGAGCCCGAATGTGATTGATTCTGAAAGTGAGGAATTCGTGGAACTCTCGGATGAGGACATTGAAAGTCTCGCCACTCAGAATCAGATCAAGTTATAAGCCGTGATATGACCCAGATTCATATCCCGGTTTTATGCGAGGAAGTACTCGAGTGGCTCGTAACACGTCGGGACGGGATCTATGTTGACGCAACGGTTGGCGCGGGTGGACATGCCTCTTCCCTGCTCGAACAACTGGACGACAGCGCAACCCTCGTCGGGATCGATGCGGACGCAGAGATCCTGGATATCGCGAGCAACAGACTCCGGGACTTTCCTCAGGAGATCCTGCTCGCCGAAACCAATTTTAGTCACCTGGGCGCGGTCCTCCGCAAGCAGGCCTTAACACCAATCGACGGACTCTTAATGGATTTGGGATTGTCATCGCTGCAGATCGATTCTCCGGAACGCGGATTTTCATATATGGAAGAGGGTCCGCTGGATATGCGCTTTTCGACCAGCGCCACGGAGACAGCAGCCAAATTTATCAATAATGCCGATGAGGAAACCATCGCTACTATAATAAAGGAATACGGAGAGGAGCGATATGCTAAGTCTATCGCCCGTTCTATAATTACAAACAGACCAATGGAAACTACGACTGATTTGCGCGCGGCCATCGAAGCGGTGACGCCAAAACCGTATCGGATTAAAACGTTGGCCCGCGTATTTCAGTCGATTCGTATCCATGTCAACCGGGAACTGGAATTACTTCAGCAGACTCTGGAATCCGCGGTCCCGCTCCTGAGGCCAGGAGGTCGGATTGTCGTCATCGCCTACCATTCCCTGGAAGATCGCATTGTAAAACAATTCTTCAGGAAGGAGGAAAGTGACTGCGTCTGTCCGCCGGAACTTCCCATATGCGTGTGCGATAAGGAGCAGACCATGCGGGTTTTGACATCCGGTGTGGTAAAACCGAGTGAGGAAGAGACAGATAAGAACCCCCGTGCTCGCAGCGCCAGGCTTCGGGCGGCGGAAAAGGTATAACAGTCAATGGCAACAAAGAAAAATTCGAGCAATGACATGTTCTTTACCATGTCCTTTATGGTGGTAATCAGCCTGCTGATTGGACTATTTCTCGGATATCTTTGGGTCCATAATGCTGTGACGAAGACCATTAAGGAAAACGTAGCACTACGCAAACTGGAACATCAGCTGGACAATCGCAACCGGGAGCTCCGGAGCGAGATTTCCGATCTTTCCCGGGGCGATCGGATCAAAAGAATTGCCCGAACCGAGCTCAATATGGTCACGCCAGAGCCAGAATCCCTGGTGGTTTTTATTGACGAAAATCAATTTGCCAAGGATAAAAAGATACCATAGATATGACACCGCGTGACAACACATTCTCCGGTCGCTTTATGTTTATCCTCGCAGGGTCGTTACTGCTGTGGATGATCCTGGTGGGTAAACTTTACCTGGTCCAGGTAGTGCAGGGTGAGGATTACCAGTCTATTGGCAAACGCCAGGCCGAGAACCGGGAGCCGATCCCGCCAATTCGGGGGAACATCTACGATCGAAACCAGAAGCAGCTGACCATGAATATCCCCCAGTACTCGTTCGCTGCCCATCCGCATCTGGTAGAAAACAAAAACCAATTGGCTTCGAAGCTGGCCTCCGTTTTTGGCAGTACACGCCAATACTACCTTCGTCGGCTCAATTCGCCTGAGCCCTTTGTCTGGTTGGATCGGAATGTGGAAAAATCACAGGCAGAGGTGTTGCTCGACTATGAAGATCCCGGATTTGTGACCAAGGTGGAGCGTGACCGGTATTATCCTTATAAAGAGATCGCGTCCCAGATTACCGGATTTACGAACGTGGACGGTAAGGGTGTCAGTGGTATTGAAGCACAGTTTGACTCCCTGCTTACCGGGAAGCCGGGCTGGACAATATTGCGAAAGGACGGTTTGGGGAGTTCCCTTCCGAGTCCTCGATTTCCATCCATTGACCCTATCGACGGACACGATGTTGAACTTACCATCGATTTTGAATACCAAACGATTCTCAATGAAGCACTTTCCCGGGGCATGGAAAAGTACAGAGCGGAGACAGGGATGGCGATCCTCATGAATCCCAGTAATGGCGCTATCCTGGCCATGACCTCTCTCCCCTCTTATAACCCGAACGATCCGGGACGGTCGAATCCTGCGAACATGAAGAATCGTACTATCACGAACATCTATGAGCCGGGCTCCACCTTTAAAATCGTTACCGCAACCGCTGCACTGGCGGAAGATATTGTCGAGCCTCAGGACATCTTTTTTTGCGAACAAGGTAAAATCAAGGTCAAAGGAGAAATTATCCACGACTGGAAACCCCACGGCTGGTTAACCTTTGAAGATGTCATAGTCAACTCCAGTAATGTGGGGACAATCAAGATCGCCGAAAAAGTCGGCGCAGAACGGCTCTATACCTATCTCCGAAAATTCGGATTCGGAACCAAGACGGGGATCGATTTGGCCAGCGAGGTGCCCGGTATCGTCCATCCCTTAAATCGCTGGACGGAAATCTCAACCGCCAGTATATCAATCGGGCATGAGATCTCTGCTACGGCCTTGCAGATGGCTAATGCGTTTGCTGCCGTAGCCAATAACGGGTATCTGATGAAACCCTATATTGTCGACAATATCCGTGATCAGAACGGAAAAATCGTCCACCGGGGCGAACCGACGGTTATTCGTCAGGTAGCCTCGCCTGAAGTTATGAAACGTGTTAAATCCATACTGGAACAGGTAGTGATGCGCGGGACCGGAGAGAATGCACATATCGATGGCATCAGGATCGCGGGGAAAACCGGGACGGCTCAGAAAAATATTAACGGGACGTATTCAGAGACTGAATATGTCTCCTCCTTTATCGGATTTTTACCGGTGGATGAGCCCGAATTGTTGTGTGCGGTAATTCTTGATTCCCCGAAGCACGGTATGCATTGGGGCGGATACGCCGCGGCGCCGATCGTAAAAAATATTTTCTCTCAGATTATCAATTCGACCGACCACTACTTTATTGCAGAGGATGACACCCCGGAGACGAAGCGGCAGCCGCGTAAATCGGCGCAACCGGACCGGGCCGAGGTGCAACAATCCGCTACCTCGCCGGTAGCCCTTACTACACAGATGTTGTTTCAGGAATCCCGGGAATCTCAACAATCTACCAGAGAAACTGAGACGAACAGGATGCCTGATGTTCGAAATATGAGCCTCCGGGCAGCAATCGTCAAACTGTATGAACTCGGACTGGAAGTTGAGATTTCAGGTTCAGGGAAAGTACAATATCAGAGCCCTCGACCTGGTGCGCATGTTTCCAAAAACGCAACGGTCTATTTGGAGCTCTCGAGTTAAATAATGACACGGGAAATAACCACATTATTGCAGGGGACGGATTTCGTAGGGCCGGAGGACATTACCGTTTCCGGCTTTACCAATGATTCACGGCAAGTCCGGGACGGCTTTGCCTTTGTGGCGGTTCCGGGCTACGACGTTGACGGACACGATTTTATCCCTGAAGCCATTGAAAAGGGCGCCGCAGCAATCGTCCTCGAGGATATGACGGACACACAAGGTGTTCCGACTTACCAGGTTCCATCCGCCCGTCGGGCCCTTTCGCGTATTGCCGCCTCGTGGTTCGATTTCCCGTCAGACAAGATGGAGATGATCGGCGTGACCGGCACCAACGGCAAAACGACGGTGGTTTCTCTGCTCCGCTCCATTTTCTCGGCAGCAGGGCAAAAACCCGCATCTATCGGTACGCTAGGCTATATGATAGGTGAAGATTTTTACCCCGCCGATCTGACGACTCCGGATGCACCGGAACTGCACGCCAAATTTGCCGATATGGAAGCGAGCGGCGTTGATACGGTTATTATGGAAGTTTCTTCACATGCACTGGCCCTTGAACGGACCGCTGATATTACATTTACCACGGGAGTTTTTACCAATCTCGGCCGGGACCACTACGATTTTCATAAGACGAAAGAGTCTTATCGCACTGCAAAAGGGATCCTGTTTGAATCGTTACCGGAAACCGGCCATGCCCTACTGAATTACGATAGCAGCGAGTACAGTTGGTTCAAAGAAATTAGCAATGCCCCTGTGCTCTCCTTTTCTTTGGAAGATGGGAACGCAGACTATTTTTACGAAGAATTCGCGTCAGATTTTAACGGAAGCCGCGGTACCATTCGAACGCCAGGTGATTCACTCGAAATCAATACCGGATTGATCGGGCGATATAATTTGCTGAACATCATTGCCGCCTGTGCAACCGCAGATCTCCATGGAATTGCCCCGAAGGCAATTACCGAAGGTATTGAAAGTGTGAATCGTATATCCGGCAGACTTGAATTGGTAAAGACCAGCGCAGATTTCCCACAGATTTACGTGGATTACGCCCACACACCGGATGCGCTGGAGTCGGCCATTAATGAGCTGGTTTATCTCCGAAACCAGCAGGAATATTTTCAGAATATCATCGTTGTCTTCGGCTGTGGCGGAAACAGGGATAAGGAAAAACGTCCGGAGATGGGTGCCATTGCCGAGAAACTGGCTGACACGGTCATTATTACCAGCGATAATCCAAGGAATGAAAATCCGCTTGCCATTATTGGCGAAATTCAGAACGGAATGAGGACAGAACATCCGATTATTGAGCCGGATCGGGAAAGAGCGATTTACAAAGCCATAGAATTTGCTGCACCCAACGATTTGATTTTGATCGCCGGCAAGGGACACGAAGATTACCAGATTATTTCAGGCGTAAAAACCGATTTTGACGATAAGGTCGTTGTGCAACAAGCCATGCAGGAATTGAAATCCCGATGATAACCTGGAACGACATACACCAGATAGGCCCCATCGGCACTCAGCATCTCCCGGAGGACGCCAGGATCACCGGTGCGGATATTGACAGCCGTCGTATCAAATCCGGCATGCTGTTTATTGCGCGTCAGGGAGACCAGGCCGACGGCCACCAGTTCATTGAACAGGCCTTTATGAACGGCGCAGTGGCCGCAATTGTCGAGTCTCGCTGGTACGACTCTGCGGAAAATTCCGACGGGCTTCCTCTCATCGTAGTTGAGGACTCGGATTCAGCACTTCGTGGCCTAGCGGCGCAGGTCAGGAGTAATTTTTCCGGACCGGTGCTTGGCATTACCGGCAGTAACGGGAAAACAACGACCAAGGAGATGACGGCGGAAATCCTGGGGGCGCAGTATACTGTATTGTCGACGCCTGGAAATTTTAACAACCTGTGGGGGCTTCCACTGACTATCCTCCAGGCGCAACAGGAACACGATTTTTGGGTGCTTGAAATGGGCACGAACCATCCCGGCGAAATTGAGGCATTGTGTGACATCGCCTCCCCCACTGCCGGACTCATCACGACGGTCAACGAGAGCCACAGCGAACATTTTCATTCACTGGAAGCAATCGCCAAAGAGAAGCTGATGCTGTTTGAATCCATCCCGGAAGGCGGAATAATTTTTCAGAATCTGGACAACGAGTTTATCGCAAAGTATTCGTCACCCGGGAAAACAGTGATAACCTATAGTGTTGAAACCAAAGCACAAAAAACTGCACAGATTACGTCAATTGATCCATACAGCCGGGTGCACTGTCAAATTAACGGTATCGGGAAAGTCCGGCTTGGTGTGCCCGGTGTGTTTCAGATTTCAAATGCACTGGCGGCCGTTACAATAGCAGACACCTATGGTGTGCCGGGAGAAGTCATACAAGACCGCCTGGAATCGTTCCACGGTGTCCCAGGCCGCGTAAAGATCGTTGAAAAACAGAATTATACGGTAATTGATGATACCTATAACGCGAACCCAGCCTCCATGCGTGAGGCTATTGATATTCTGGCAAAAATGCCGGCGGGCAGCAGACGGATTGCTATCCTGGGTGATATGCTGGAACTCAACAGCACGCGTGAACGGAAACACCGGGATATCGGCGAATACCTGGGAGAACACCGGATTGACATCGTCATCGGGGTGGGAGAACTGGCAAGAAATATTATCAAAGGTGTACAGACAACGTCTACTGCAGAAACATATCATTTTGATGATTACGTAGAATGTATGAATTCTATCCGCGGGATTGTCCACACCGGTGACATTATCCTGGTAAAGGCGTCCCATGGAATTCACCTTGAAAAAGTGGTGGGGGCGCTCTGATGCTTTATCATCTTCTCTATCCATTACGTGATTATATCTCCGGGCTGAATATTTTCCAGTATATCACGTTCCGGGCAGGTGCTGCCGCTATCACCGCCCTCTTCATTGCCTTCATTCTCGGCCCGTGGATTATCCGGAAACTGCACCATTACAAAATCGGCGAAGAAATCCGTAAAGAGGGCCCGGAAACCCATTACGAGAAGCATGGAACGCCGACCATGGGTGGTATCATTATTCTGGCGGCCACTATCATTCCCACCCTGCTGTTCGCGAATCTTACGAACACATATATTACTCTGATCTTTATCGCAACCATCTGGATGGGGCTTATCGGATTTTTGGATGATTACTTAAAAGTGGTAAAAAAATATCCGGATGGACTGGTGGCAAAATATAAGCTACTGGGCCAATTCGGCCTGGGAATCGTCATCGGCACGTGGATCTATCTGGAACCGGCGTTTGCCGAGTTTAACACGGTCTCTACAGTGCCGTTCTTCAAAAATCTGGAGATCGACTTCGGTGTATTATACATCCCGATTGTGGCAATGGTTATAGCGGGGACTTCAAATGCAGTAAATTTAACCGACGGCCTGGACGGGTTGGCTTCGGGGTTGCTGGCGATTAGTGTACTGGCCTTTGCGGTGATTGCCTATCTCTCCGGTCGTGTCGATTTCAGCGACTATCTGAATATCATTTATCTGCCGGGGATCGGCGAGCTCACGGTGTATTGCGCTGCCCTGATGGGAGCACTGCTTGGGTTTCTCTGGTTTAACGCTAATCCGGCGATGGTCTTTATGGGCGATACCGGCGCCCTGGCCGGTGGGGCGGCTCTCGGGACTATTGCGGTCCTTGTTCGCAAGGAGCTTTTGCTGGTCATCATCGGCGGAATTTTTGTCGCAGAGGCGCTATCTGTGATACTCCAAACCGGATACTTCCGATGGACTAAACGCAGAACCGGCACCGGAAAACGCCTGTTCAGAATGGCTCCGTTACATCATCATTTCGAACTGCGGGGATGGAAGGAAAACCAGGTGGTGGTTCGCTTTTGGATCATTGGAATTCTGCTGGCGTTGTTATCATTAACGACATTTAAGATCCGGTGAGGCCATGACTTTACAAGAAAAGATACATTCTCTGGCCCGAAGTCAGGTAACCGTCCTGGGCGCACAACGCACTGGAATGGCTGCAGCGCGCCTTTTGAAACAATGGGGCGCAAAGGTATTTATCTCCGACATGGATGAGGATGCATTATCGGAAAAATGTATCAAAGAGCTGGCAAAGGCCGGTATCGAGTATGAACTGGGCAGTCACTCCGAACGAGTGTATGACGCGGACCTCGTAATAATCTCTCCGGGTATACCGGAGTCGGCGCTGGTGGTACAGGAACTGCAAAAATTGGAGATCCCAATGATATCCGAGGTGGAATTGGCTTCCTGGTTTGTGGATTCACCCGTGATAGCCGTCACCGGATCGAATGGAAAGACCACCACCTCTACGCTGATTTCCAAATTTTTGGATATCAATGATTTGAATCCGGCGTTATGTGGAAATATCGGCAATCCGTTTGCCAACGAATTGTTAGAGGAATCGGAATCATCAAAAAAAAAATCTTCGTCGTCGAAATGAGTAGCTTTCAACTGGAAAGAACGCCTACCCTCGCTCCGGATGTGGCGGTGATTTTAAACGTCACGCCGGATCATCTGGATCGGTACGACTCATTCGCGGCATATCGGTCTGCAAAACTGAATATTACGCGCAATCAGACCGAGCATGACACGATTATCTATAACCTGGACGATCCTGAACTTGAACACTTTGAGACCGATGCAGCGAAAATCGGCTTTTCCACCGTGCCCGGCAAATCCGATGCTGCCTTCCACTGGGATGGCACATCGATTCGGTATAGTACTGCGAAGGTAATCGAATACACGGACTGCGCGCTTCGCGGACCGCATAATCTGGCCAATATCCTGGCCGGGCTGAATGCCGTGGAGCCGTTCATATCGCCGGATTCATCGGAAGAGATACTTCGCCACTTTCGCCAGGTGCTCCGTACCTTCTCTGGAATCGTGCATCGTTTGGAATTTGTGAAACAGGTCAACGATGTCTCCTACTATAATGATTCCAAGGCGACAAATGTAGACGCGGTCAAGTTCGCCATCGAGAGTTTCGAGGAGCCTGTGATTTTAATCCTTGGCGGCTACGACAAGAACGGCGACTTCCCCCAACTGATTCCGAGCATACGGAAACACGTGAAGCAGACAGTGGCTATCGGCAAGGCTCGAACCACTATTCAGGGAGCCCTCTCCCCTGCCGTCGATGTTGTAACCTCCGACAATCTGGAAACAGCCATGGGGGCGATTCAGGAAATAGCTGAACCAGGCGATGTGGTGTTGCTGTCGCCGGCATGCGCGAGTTTTGACCAATACGAGAATTATGAAAAACGCGGAGAACATTTTAAACAGCTGGTTGAGGCACTGAACTGATGCGTAAAGAGGCCGAGACATACGATCGCATGATCTTTATCGTGGTCTTCCTGCTAATCGGGATCGGTACGGTCATGCTGTACAGTTCCAGTTCCACGATAGCGGCGGAGAAATACGGCAACGCCGGATTCTTTCTCCGACGCCACGCCATGCGACTACTGCTCGGCATGATTGCCATGTTTTTGATGATGCGATTCGATTATCACAAATTCCAGAAATATTCGCCGCTCATTTACGTTGGCAGCATTCTGCTCCTACTTGTGACCCTGGGCTATTACTGGTCAAACAACATCGAATCTCCGGCCCGCTGGCTTCCGCTGGGATTTTTCAGCCTTCAGACGTCAGACGTGGCCAAATTCGCTATTATCATCTACCTGGCTGCGTATTTGAGCCGTCAGGGTGACCTGATACGTGAGTTCAAACACGGGTTAGCTCCGGCAATTATTATGATCGCTCTGTGTATCGGGCTCATCGCAATTCAGCCGGATTTCAGCACGGCAGCGACGGTTGCAGCCATCTCGTTGTTCCTGCTATTTCTTGGCCGGGCGAAAATCTGGCATCTTGCGTCAATTGTGGGCGTCTTCGGCATGATGGGTACCGCTGTGGTGCTCACCTCGTCATACAAATTAGAGCGCGTCATCACCTTTCTGAATCCCGGGTCGAATCTTTCTGACTCCGGATATCAGATTCAACAATCGCTGATCAGCCTGGGCAATGGCGGTTTATTCGGAATGGGACTCGGCGACAGTTACGAAAAGAACTTGTTTCTGCCAGAGCCACACACGGATTTCATCTTTGCCATCATTGGAGAAGAGCTCGGATTCATTGGTGCCGTCGCTGTGCTCTTTTTGTTCCTGCTGTTCTTTCTCCAGTCACTGCGGATTGCTCGTCAGGCCAAGGATCTGTTTGGGATGTACCTGGCGGCTGGCTTAAGCGCGGCGATCTTCATTTATGCGGCAATCCATGCCGGTGTGGTGACCGGCTTACTGCCGACGACAGGACTCCCTTTGCCCTTCATGAGCTATGGCGGGTCGCAACTGGTGACGGGAATGGCGGCTATTGGCGTCATCCTGAATATCTCGAGTCAGCGCAAACGAAAGGAGGTACCGCCGGTATGGTAACCACGGATCGAGCAATTCGCGTAGTCTTTGCAGGCGGTGGTACCGGCGGGCATCTCTATCCCGCCATTCGTCTGGCGGAAGGCATTCGCGTGTATGCGCAAAACCATAATATGCCGGAGCCACACATTGCCTTCATCGGTAACCGTGACGGGTTGGAAGGTCGCATGCTCTCCGGTCGGGAGCAGTTTTATTCCATAGATGTCCAGGGCTTTCACCGGGGTGGGTTGAAAACCATGATAAAGCGGAATTTAACCTTCTTTGGCAAGCTGATTACCAGCTATGTCCGCTCTCGGGCCATTTTGGAGCGATTCAGCCCGGATGTGGTGGTCGGAACCGGCGGATATGTCAGCGGACCTCCCCTGTATGCCGCCTCAAAGATGGATATCCCGACGCTCATTCAGGAGCAGAATAGTTATCCGGGCGTGACTACCAGACTGCTGGCCAAACGTGCTGACGAAATTCATGTGGCGTATCAGGAGGCTGCAGACAGGCTGGGTAAAAAAAAAAGACAAAACTCATCGGAAACCCGGTAAATGATATGAATCAGACAATTGCATCAGACGTTGCCAAACAGCACCTGGGCTTTCCCGCCGATCGCTCGTTACTATTCGTGATGGGCGGGAGTCAGGGCGCCGAACCGATTAACAGGCACCTGGCTAAAAACATCCGCTGGTATCACTCCAGAGAGCGGCTTTCACTACTCTGGCAGTGCGGCGAAGGCAACCTGGAGCCGTATATTGATTACGGGACGACCGACGGGAGGGTCCAGGTACGGGGATTTATTTACGAAATGGGCATGGCCTATTCCGCCAGTGATATCATCGTTGCCAGAGCCGGAGCGTTAACATTGTCGGAACTCGCAATCGTCGGCAAACCGGCGATACTAATCCCGCTGCCGACAGCTGCGGCCAATCATCAATACTACAATGCCATGGACTTTGCAAACAACGGTGCGGCCGAAGTCATTGAGCAGGACGAATTGGCGTCCGGGGTACTGGAACAGACAATCCAGCGATTACTGGAGGAAGATGACACCCGAACGACTATGGCTGAAAAAGCGATAGCACACGCCAGACCGCAGGCGACTGAAAAAATTGTAGAGTCAATTTATGCATTGGCAGGATATGAATTAGATGTTTAGAAAATTCAAGAAAATACACTTTATCGGGATTGGCGGCATCGGTATGAGCGGTATCGCCGAGCTGCTGTTGAATCTGAACTTTGAGGTGACCGGTTCGGACCTCCGTCTGACGGAGACTACCCGCCACCTTGAGGAAAAAGGTGCCACTGTATTTGAGGGACATCATCCGGACAACGTGGATGAGAGTGATGTTGTAGTCTATTCCTCTGCAGTGACGCTGGACAATTCGGAAATTCAGTCAGCGAAAGACCGGAAGATCCCCATTATCCGCCGTGCGGAGATGCTGGGCGAGCTCCTGAAACTTAAGATGTACAGCATTGCCATTGCCGGCACTCACGGCAAAACCACCACTACTTCTATGGTGGGAAATATGATGACGGCCGGCGGGTTCGATCCGACACTTATTATCGGCGGGATTATCAAAAATCTCAAGAGCAACGCCCTGCTCGGCCAAGGCGATTACGTCGTAGCCGAAGCAGACGAATTTGACCGGACCTTTCTGAGCCTGATGCCGACAATCGCCATCATCACGAATATCGAGAAGGAGCATCTCGATACCTACAGTGACCTGGACGATTTGAAAGGCGCCTTTATCCAGTTTGCGAACAAAGTGCCCTTTTACGGCGTAGTGATCGCCTGCCTGGATGAGCCGTCCGTACAGGATATCATCCCGGATCTTACCCGCCGGGTTATAACCTACGGATTTTCGCCCCAGGCGGATGTCCGGGCAACCAACGTGAACCTCAATGAGCGAATTTCTGAATTCGAGGTCATTGTAGAAGATAAATCATTGGGTACAGTTGCGCTGAACGTTCCGGGCGAACACAATATTAAGAATGCCATAGCCACTATCGCATTGGGGCTAGAACTCGGGATTGATTTTGAATCCATCAAAAAGGGATTGGAATCGTATGAGACGGTAAACCGCCGCTTTGAATTCCGGGGACAGCATGACGATATCCTGTTCGTGGACGATTACGCACACCATCCCACGGAAGTCCTGGCAACGCTGGAAGCCGCGAAAAAAGGCTGGCAGCGACGGGTTGTGGCGGTATTCCAGCCGCACCTGTACACCCGGACCAGAGATTTTAAGGACGATTTCGGGAAGGCGTTTTTGCACTCGGATGTTCTGTTTGTGACTGATATTTACCCCTCCAGGGAAGAACCGATCCCGAACGTAACCGGTCAGGTAGTAGCGGATGCAGCCCGGGGTTACGGACATAAACAGGTTCACTATATCGAGGATAAAGAAGATCTCCCCCGTAAGGTGGGTGAATCTTTGCTGCCGGGTGATATCGTGATTACCCTCGGAGCTGGCGACATTACAAAATTCAATGGAAAAATTTTGGAGTATTACAAAACACATAACGGTTAAATAACCCATTCAGGGGACCGGGAAGCCTCCGAAGGGCGAATCCGGCGTACGAGGCAAAGGACTAACTTATTCGGAGGCTCCCCTACCCTGATAATTTTGAAGGCAGCATGGAAAATCTAAAAAAATATATTATCAAAACCGGAAGCATTGTCCTGATGAGTGCACTCATTAGTGGATTAGGCTTTGGCGTATTCAAATACGCGAAGGCGATTGACCTGTTTGCCCTGGAAAAAGTTGTAGTAAGTGGCACTTCATTAATCCCAAACGAGCAGGTGCTGGAATATACGGATATCGACTTCGGCACTTCTCTGTTTGAACTGCCCCTGGATTCCATTCAGCGGGAGATTGCAAAAAATCCTTTTGTGTTGACCGCCCAGGCAAGCCGGCAGTTTCCCCGCTCCCTGTTCATAGAAATCCACGAGCGCAAACCGATTGCCTATATCAATCACGGGGAATTCTCCTGTGTTGACCAGTTCGGATACGTTATGCCGATGCCGCCGGCGGGTATGGGACTGGAAATCCCGATTCTCTCGGGTTTTACTCCGGAAGACACAGTAAAGACCGGTGAATTCACTGAGAATCCGAAGGTTAAGCATATGGTTGAAGTATTGACCGATATCCGGCGGGAATATCCGCGGTTATATCCGGAGATCTCGGAATTGATTTCTAATGAGCAACAGGGTTATACGCTCTATACAGCAGAAAGCGCCACCCGGGTGTATCTTGGAATGGGCGAATTGGAAAACAAGGTCCATCTGCTAGAGACATTTTGGGAGACGGTTGGCGAAAAGCGGACCTGGGCTGACTACGAATATATTGATCTGCGTTACCAGAAACAGATTATCGTCCGGGAGCGCACGTGATTGAATGCTACGTATTGCGTACTGCGTAATCGACTCATGAAAATTACCATACGTAATATGCAATTCTCAATACGCTAAGATGTAATAAGCGTGATACTCTTGGCGAAAATTATCAGAGGTTAGGTAGGGATTTAGATATGGTTAAGAAATCGCAAAATAAGGAAATCGTCTGTGGGGTTGACATCGGCACGACCAAGATTTGTGTGATGGTTGCTGAGCCGGATGAGGATGGCGAAGACTTTAACATAATCGGCATCGGTCAGCATCCCAGCAAGGGTCTCCGAAAGGGGGTGGTCGTCAACCTGGAGCAGACTATCGAGTCTATCGAAAAAGCGGTAGAAGAGGCGGAAATGATGGCTGGCGTCGGCATTGAGAATGTCTATGTCGGTATAGCGGGCGACCATATTCGCAGTATCAATAGTACGGGTGTCATTGCTATTTCCAAAGCTGGCAAACGGCGCGTTGGCGAGAATAACCAGATCACTGAGCATGACATCCAGCGCGTCCTGGACTGGGCTAAGGGCATCTCCCTTCCCATGGACAGGGAAATACTCCACGTGCTCCCCCAGGAATACATCGTAGATGATCAACCGGGCATTAAGGATCCCATCGGCATGAGCGGTCAGCGGCTGGAAGCGCGGGTACATATTGTCACCGGTGCAATTGCCTCGGCCAAGAATATTGTGAATTGCATCAAGGGTGCGGGCCTGAACGTGCAGGACCTGGTGTTAGAACCGCTTGCTTCCTCGTACGCTGTACTTGATGATGATGAAAAGGACTTAGGTGTGGCAATCATAGATATCGGTGGCGGAACCACCGATGTAGCGGTCTTCTTCGAAGGGGGCGTCCAGCACACCGGTGTTATCGGTCTTGGCGGGGAAAACGTCACCAAGGATTTAGCCCATATGCTTCGCACACCGATGCACGAGGCCGAACAGATTAAAATTGATCACGGATGCGCCAAAATCTCGGTAGCCTCTAATGATGACATTTTTGAAGTCCCCGGAATTGGCGGACGTGGCAACAAGGAGATTAACCAGGAGATCCTGGCGGAATACATTGAGCCACGCATGGAAGAAATGCTAAAAATGGCCATGCAGGAAATTCACAAGGCGGAATGTTGGCCCCATCTCTCAGCTGGTGTGGTTTTAACCGGTGGCGGAGCGATGCTCGGCGGACTGGTGGATCTGGCTGAGGAGATTTTCGACGCGCCGGTGAAACTGGGCGGCGTCGATGTCCATGGCAAACTCATGGAAAAAGAAAAAACTCCCATCTATGCCACGGGTATTGGGCTTGTGAAATACGGATTTGAACACCATCGGTCTCCCATGTCGTTCCAGGGGGACGAGAACAAAGTCTTTAATCGCATTGTGGAACGGATGCGGGAATGGTTTAACGAATTCTTTTAAAAACTAATCACCACAAGATGTGGACAAGACAAAGAACCAGTAAAGGAGGACTCTATGTTATTTGAATTTGATGACTACATAGATCAAAAGGCAGTGATGAAAGTGGTTGGTGTCGGCGGTGCCGGCGGCAACGCGCTGAACAGGATGATTAGCGCAAATCTCCAGGGTGTGGAATTTATTGCCGTGAACACGGATGCCCAGGCACTGGATAACAATAACGCTCAAACCAAGATTCAGATCGGGAAAAACCTGACCAAAGGACTGGGTGCCGGTGCGAACATGGAGGTCGGACGCCGGGCGATTGAAGAGGATCGCGACGCGGTGGCCGGATCCCTGTCCGGCGCAGATATGGTTTTTGTTGCTGCGGGTATGGGCGGCGGTACCGGTACCGGGGCAGCGCCTATCGTGGCTGAAATTGCCAAGGAGCTAGGTGCTCTGACCATCGGTATCGTAACGAAGCCGTTTATCTTCGAAGGTCCCAAGCGGACCAAGCGCGCCGAATCCGGCATAGAAGAGCTCAAGATGAACGTAGATACACTGATCGTCATCCCAAACCAGCGGCTTCTGGCTATCGCTGATAAAAAGACGTCCATTACGGACGCCTTTCAGCTGGCGGACAGCATCCTGATGCAGTCTACCAAGGGGATCTCCAGCCTGATCAATACGCCGGGGCTCATCAATCTAGACTTCGCCGATGTCCGGACTGTGATGATGGACATGGGCGATGCTATTATGGGCACCGGAATCGCAACCGGCGAGGAGCGTGCGGCACTGGCAGCCCAGCAGGCTATTTCCAGCCCACTACTCGACGATGTAAAGATCACAGGCGCCCAGGGGGTGCTGGTAAATATTACCGGAGGCGATGATATGGCGCTAATGGAAGTAGACGAAGCGACGTCTATTATCTACGAGGAAGCCGGTGAGGACGCCAACATCATCTTCGGAGCCGTTATCGATCCGGATATGGAAGATGAGATTAACGTGACGGTGATTGCAACCGGATTCAACAAGGAACGGCATGACTTTTCGCGATTTAACCGGGAAGAGCAGAGAAAACCGGAGACGGACCGCAAGACCAACGATCTTGAGCTGCCAACGTATCAGCGGAAACAATTTGAACGGGAACAGTCCAAGAAAAACGGGGGATCTAACGGTCAGTCCAAGAAAGAACAGAAAGAACAAAAAGAACAGGAAACGCTGCATTTCGACGATGATCTCGAAGTACCAGCCTTCATCCGAAAACAGATGAAGTAACATGATCACCAGGCGTTTCTTCGGAAACAACGGAGTCCTTAAATTGAGGGAAAGGATTGCTCTCGCAACCTTTTAGGGGGGATCCGTTCGCCTCATCTTGTCTTGTTCACATTATGGGAAACAAAAAAAGCCCCGACCGACTGGCCGGGGCTTTTTTTTCTAATCTGTGAAATATCTAACCAGACATCTTATGGGTATGGCTAATTGCCTTCTTTACCTTGCCCTGTTTGATGCAACTTGTACAAACCTTCATACGTTTATGTGTGCCATCCACGTCCACTCTGATCCGCTGCAGATTTGGCATAAAGCGACGTTTGGACCTGTTATTTGCGTGGCTCACATTATTCCCGACTTTCGGGCCTTTCCCGCATACTTCACATACTTGCGCCATTATTTGCTCCGTCCTTCCTTAGATTCAAAATTCGTTAAAATTTAGAGGATTGTAATCGAAATGCAAGCAGTATGTGGTCGCCAGTAACTAAAGTGTTAATGTGTTCAGGTGTTATAGTGTTTAAGTTCGCGCAGTTTCTTAATCTTGTTCTCTCCAGAGAGCTCATTATGGGATACTCTTACTCTTAATCGGCATTATTCAAAGGGAATGACACAAAGCAAAAAAATTGGGGGACTGACGAGAGAAAAAATGGCCAATGACTCATGACTTTACAAAAATTACATCACTATTCTTCCCCCAGTACCCGCTGCATTGTCTCGACTAATTCGTCCATGCTATACGGTTTGGCAACCTTCCCTTTGAATCCGTATTGTGCAAAATCTGACATGATGGAATCGGTGGAATATCCGCTGGAGACAATGGCTGTTACGGTTGGATCGACGGACTTTAAATGTTCAATGGTTTCCTTACCGCCCATTCCGCCGGGTATCGTCAAATCAAGCAATACGGCATCGTACGGCGTGTTATTCTGCAGGGCTTCTTCATATAACCTGATTGCTTCTTTTCCGTCGGCACATGTCTCCACATCAAATCCAACGTGGAGCAGCATTCCGTTAATCATATTTAATACATTTTCATCGTCGTCCATTACAAGGATCCGACCCTGTCCTTTAAAGGCAATACCGGATTCGTTGCTATAACTCCTGCCTCTTTCGAGGGTCTGGTGATTGCCGTTGGCCGGTAAATAAACCTGCATTGTAGTCCCCACTCCCTGTTCAGAGATTGCATTGAGCAGGCCATTATGCTTCTGGATGATTGTATAACTGGTTGCCAGCCCCAGCCCGGAGCCGTCATTCTTAGTGGAAAAGTACGGATCAAAAATTTTGGGCAGGTGTTTTTCCGCTATCCCAATCCCTTCGTCAACAATTTCAATTAGAATATACTGGCCCGGGTCCAGTCCGGCCTGGAGGTTACTATTGTCCAGATCTTTATTTTGGGCTTTTATAATTAGCGTACCCCCCTCCGGCATCGCTTGATTTGCATTGATAATCAAGTTCTGGATAACCTGTCCAATTTGTCCGGTATCCACACTTGCCGGACGCAAATCAGGATCCAAAATGAGCATTGGACGGACGTTGGAGCCTCGGAGGGTAAACTCGGTTGTTTCCTCTATCAGCGCCTTCAGATCAGCCGTTTCCTTTACCGGAGCTCCGCCCTTTGCAAACGTTAGCAGTTGTTTCGTAAATTGAGAAGCACGTTTGGAACCCTCTTCAGCATTCCGCAAGAGCGTCTCCACTTTGTCTTCCGACCCCTGAAGCGCCATCCTTGCCAGAGAAATATTTCCAAGAATGCTTGACAGAATATTATTGAAATCGTGCGCAATACCGCCAGCTAACACTCCGACCGATTCTAATTTTCGGGTTCGCAGAAGCTCCTCTTCGAGCTTACGCTGTTTTGTGATATCCCGAAACACAATGACCGCTCCGATGATGTTGCTCTGATCGTCCCGGAGCGGTGCGATACTGTCCGCAATGTGTAACCGTTCCCCATTTTTTCGGATTAAAACCGACTCAGGCGGCAGCAAATATAATTCCTGCGACCGAATCACCTCGAAAATGTCCGGCAGAACTCGTTCTCCCGTGTTATTATGTACTACGTTAAATATTTCATCAAGCGGACGTCCTTTGGCTTCCTCTTCCGGCCAACCGGATAACTTGGATGCCATTTTATTCAGGAGTAAAACCCGTCCCTCCAGATCTGTGGTAATAACGCCGTCTCCGATAGACTTCAGCGTGACCGCCAACTGCTCCTGTTCTTTAGAGAGCTGTCGTTCAGCCTTCTTTCGCTGGATGGCCTGGGCGATCAGCTCCGAAACAAATCCGAGCATTTCGGCGTCCTGTTGGCTGTATGCGGCATCATTTTCCTGATAGGTCTGAATAGTAATAACGCCGAGAATACCACGGGTTGTTTTCAGCGGGACGCCGAGCCAGTCATTTGATGGCGGGCCGGTCAACTCGATTTCGCCATGTTCTCTCAGTTCATCCAGGTTCTGTTCAGACGCAATAAAAGGCTTACCGGTTCGGATTACGTACTCAGTAAGACCATTGCCTGATTCCCGCTCCTTTGGAGGACTATAATCGTTTTCATCCTTATAATACGGAAATCGGATGGTATCGGCTTCTTCGTTATAAATAGCGATATACATATTTTTAGCCGGCAGGAGTTCCTGCAAAATCTCATGAATGGTCTCGTACAAGTCATCCAGTGTTTGTGCATAATGCACGGCTTCCGAGATTTTGTACATGGCATTATAGACCTGGTTCATCTGCTTCAGATCCGAAATATCCCTGGAAATCCCCATAGTCCCGATAATTGCCCCGGTATGGTCCCGCCACGGGATTTTTGTGGTTGAGCGCCACCTACCCTGACCATCCGGACTGATGATATACTCCTCTTTGCCAACGATCGGCTCACCGGTCTCCAGTACCTGTTGGTCATCAGCAATACACTCTTTTGCTATATGCGGTGGAAAATAGTCGGCATCGGTCTTGCCTGTTAACTCATAGGGTTTCTGATTGACCTCTTCGGCCTTTTCCCGGTTAACCAGGACAAATTGATGCTTCTGATCTTTGAAGTAAATTAAATCCGGTATATGCTCGATAAGGGTCTGAAAGGCGGACTGGTTCCTGGATATGGTCGTGGAACCCGGCAGAATTTCGACCCGCCCCATTAGGCGCATCAGGCGGTCATTTTCAACAATCCCATGCAGAATTACGAGTGCCTGCCCCTTCTCATTAGGCTTGGTTGAATTAAACGGGACTACATCCCTGTATTGAAAATCCGACCGGATAAGTGTCCGAATTGCTTCTTCACATTCTCTGTCCGAATTAAAAAAGTTTTGCCAATCGAATTCTTCCGATGAATAAGTATATCCCGATTCATCGACCCAACTTTCCATTGCCCCGTTTGTCTTACAGAGTTCCCCAGACGTTAACACCTGGTCCACTATTTGATCTACAGACTGATCCAGGTCAATTGGGGCGTCATAATTGAGGCAAAACATCAACGATTGCTCATCGTGTTTAAATGAACTATGCAATTCTGCATGGTCTACGATTTTATTCATAGGTTCCGGACATATTCAGGACATTTGTGTGCTACGTCAACAAACAGATTACGCAATTTTATCATAATGAATTATCTACCTTGGTGAGTCTCATGTAAAACGTTGCAAAATTAACCCCCGGAGTCTCTATAAGCAATATGTAACTATTATCGACATGAGGCGCTTTTTATTAAGTAAAAAGTTGTGAGTGACACGGACTATAACAATATTTGCTACAATACAGAGATGAAAGCGTCAGTTGTCTTTTGTATTTCGCAGGTTCATAGGCTATTTTTAATTCTATGCAAATTGGATCACTTCAAATACCAAGTCGCGTACTGCTGGCGCCCATGGCTGGCGTAACAGACCATATCTACCGGGTAATCTGCCGGGAGCACAGCGCAGGACTTGTTTATACCGAGTTTGTTAGCTCCAATGGGATCATCCGGGAGAACGAGCGGACACTGGAGATGCTCCATTTTGAGGAGCGGGAACGCCCCATTGGGATTCAAATTTTCGGCGACGATGCCGATATTCTGGCCGAGAGCGCGGCGTTCCTGGAGGAGACGCTCCAGCCGGATCTTATTGATCTGAACTTTGGCTGCCCGGTCCCCAAGGTCACCAAAAAAGGCGCCGGTTCGGCCATTCTGAAGGACCAGAAAAAAGTCGGTGAAGTCTGTGAAAAGGTGGTAAACGCGGTGAATCTGCCCGTCACGGTAAAAATGCGAAGCGGCTGGTCCGCGAAAGAGATTGTCGCTCCGGAATATGCTCAACTAATGGAATCGGTGGGAATACAGGCAGTGGCTGTCCATGGACGTACGACACAGATCCGCTACGAGAAACCGTCCGATAATTCGGTGATTGCAGATACGAAGGAAGCCGTTGATATTCCAGTCATCGGTAATGGTGATATCATGAAGCCCGAAGACGCGCAGGAGATGATTGACGAAACCGGATGTGACGGCGTAATGATCGCCCGGGGCGCGTTGGGCAATCCGTGGATTCTCCACCGTACACACCACTATCTGGAAACAGGTGAGCTGCTGCCTGAACCGACGTACGAAGATCGTCTAAATCTCTGCCTGCGGCACATTCACCTGAAGGAAGAGGAAAAGGATTCGACCCTTGCTGCTATGCTGATGAAGAAGAATATCGGCTGGTACCTTAAGGGGATGCCGAATGCTTCGAACATCCGGCATGCGATTAACACCAGCGACGAGACGGACCAGATGTATACAATTTTGGAAGAGTACGCCAGAGAGTTAGAAATTCCGGTATCCAAAGAACAGTCTGTTCCTGCGTGATTTGATTTATTTCATATGGTGAAATTTTATTCTTCGTATTTATCAGTCGTCCCCCGGGACTTTTTGGTAAAGACAAATCCGGGTCCCACCACTAGAGTGGTGGTAGGATATAAGAGGAATCTATATTCCAAAGTCTCCCAGGGATGACTGATAATAAGCAATCAACTCGACGGCATAATCTTTTGCAGATATTTTCCGATATAGCGGACCACATCGATGCCCTTGATAATACCTCTCAGGGCGGTGAGCTCTTCGGAAGTGCCGCGCCACAATTCCGTTATAATCTGCTTTTCCTCTTCGTTGTCTCCGTTCAACAGACTGTCAATCAGTGTCAGTGCCACGACAATGTCATCCACGTACCCGACCGGGCCGACAATCGCTTCGGGTATCACGTCAAACGGGAGAATGAAGTATGCGATAGTCGCTGAGACCCGGCGTTTGGTCTTCTTGGAAACCTGCTCGTGGTTCAGCAGGCTTATCAATAAATGGAGGGTCACCGGACCGGCTTTTACAATTCTTATCGCCGTTTTGATGGGCAGAACTTTAAGCAGGCTGTATTTCTCCCGGTACTTTTCTACGTTTTCGTCCCACTGTTTTACCGAATTATCGAATTTTTCGTAATACCTGTCAATCTTTTCCTGATCCACAGTGACTCCATCCGATTATTTGCACCATTGTCATTAAGTCTACTTATCAGCTGAGAAAGTGTAAAGTCGCTATGTGGTATCCGTACATGTTTATTCCTTAATATGGCTCAGTAATATTATAATCTATATCTACAATTTTCAGTCGGATATACGAAAAGTCGCCCTCTTCCAGATTCCAGACGCCGGTTCCCTCAGCCGGTATCCGGATTCCGTGAAATTCTTTATAACCAGTGATGGGAGTGGACCACGGCTCCAGTCGAAACCCGCCATCCGGTTCGCTGTAGTATCGATCTGCGGTCATGTTGGTCACGTCCCCGGACTTATTGATATAAAATACAGCTGATGCTTTTACGCCCTGATACTCCATTGTCGCACGCGCCGAAGTACCGTCTATTGCTTCCCAGGTGATATAATCGCTCAGCGCGGCCGATGGAAACCACATCGTCTCGTTCAGATAACGCAACAACGTTCCCTGATCCAGTTCCGGCCCCTCCGAACTTCCTACGGGAATCAGCGAAAACAATTTCACCTGCATGCCGCCGTGACCGTTTTGATAGCTGTCCCGTACGGACATGGTAAACAGCGGCGCTGCCTTGATTTTCGCTTTCCAGAGAAAAGACGGCGGCTCGGTGGAATAATACTGTTCTGCGGTAAACGGCATCCATTTGCCTTTCGGCTCCCGGCGAAAAAACCCTTCCTGCTTCAATCGAACGGTTTTGATAGCCGGTTTACCGACAATCCCAGCCGAAGTGAGCCAGCGCTGGACTGGCGCCGGAAGATCTGCCAAATCGTGCTTAGTTACTATCGTTGCGCTTTCCACATTTTCGCCTTTCACGAGTACCTTCTCGGCTCCGGATGGTTGAGCACCGTGTACTCCGGTAAAAATAGCTGCTGCGCCCATTGATAAAAACATCATAGCTGCTCCTGTTACAATAGATTTGACCATATCCAAACCTCCCAGTACGTTCAATTTTACCCATTGCATAGATTTAAATTTTTCCTTCCTTCAATTCCTGGCCAATCTCCCCGGCATGTTCGGACAATTTTGGAATAATTCGAGCCAACTGCCCCACTTCCTCGTCTGTTAGACTCCCAAACAAGTGATTCACAAAGGCCTGGGCTTCCGAATCTCTTTCGGCCCAGAATGCCCGATTCTTGTCCGTCAGATGTAACCGAAGTGTCCGCTTATCCTCCGGGTCATTTTTCAACTTGATGAAACCGGCCATCTCCAGATCCGAAGCGATCCGTCTCACATTCTGATAGGATGAACCGTAAGCTTCTGAGGCCTCTCCAAGGGTTGGCGGCCCTCCTGGAAAATGTTCCATGGTTGCCAAAAGCAGCCATTGCTTCGTTGTTAATCCCCACCGTCCCAAGAATTCGTCGCCGAGATTTTGCCATCGCTGGGCCAGAATAAATACGTAACCGAATGCCGTACCCACCTGTTGTTCTCTTTCGCTCATTATCCCTCCTCATATAACATGTTACCTTTTTATATAATATGTTATGTTTTGGCGGTTGTCAAATAAAAAAGTGGATATTGCTTTAAAATATTTTCTGCCTATAAAAAACGCCCTGCGCCAGCAAGGCACAGGGCGTTTCCGATTCGGAAGTGAATCGTGATTACTTCATCAGCACCATCTTCTTGGTCTTGTTAAAAGTACCCGCCTGAATCTGGTAGAAATAAACACCGCTACTCAGCTGTTCGTCCAGCTGATCAGTCGCGCGCCATTCCACGCGATGCTGACCGGCCGACTGTTCCGAGTTGACCAGTGTGGCAATTTCCTGACCGACTGCATTGTAGATGGTCAGTGTCACATGGCTCTGTTCCGGAAGCGTATACGCGATAGTCGTGGTCGGGTTGAACGGATTCGGATAGTTATCCTGCAGCGTATACGATTCTGGCAGTTTATCCTCGTTATTTATGTCGGTGACCGTTCCTCGTTCGGCTTCCATGGCGGAAGATTCACCTTCCGTCCTTTCGCTGCCGTCGGAGGTCACGACCCGGGTATACAGCATGGTGGAACTCCCGCTTTCGACTCCGATGGAGTCAAGCATGCTCACCATTGCACTGTAGTCTGTCGTGAACGTCAGGCTGGTACCGACATTCTCGTTGATAATCAGTGCGTCAGCAGAGAAGTCTGCGTCCGTGGACATCTGGAAAATATACTGCACTTCGTGTCCGTCCGGATCGCTTGCGACTTCCCATGAGGTCGAGAATTCGCTTGAAGCTTCGCCCTCAAACGTGATCAGCGCGCTATCGGCCGGCGCGGTCATATCGGAAGAATCCGGAGCATGGTTCGGCTGTAACAGCAGCTGAGCGCGAAGTTCGCCTTCCGTATAGGCGGACGTTGCGACCGAAACGAAGAGATCGCCGTCAATCAGCATCTCCACAGTATCGGATGAGATAGTGAACGTATTGGATTCCTCCACGATGACTCCGGCATGGACTTCCGTCTCGGACCTGGCCATGGCGTTCAGTGTGGTCACGATTTCACCATCTTCAGCTGTGGAGCCTGCTTCCAGGCGCGCTTCTCCGCTCGATTCAACGTTGAATTCGCCTTCCACATCATAGAAGGAACCGGTTACGGTGATCGTATTCCCGCGAAGTTCGGCCACGACGTCGCCAACTCCGGCGCTTGTATCCGGATCAATTTTATTCCGGCTGGACAGCGATCCATGGAAATACATCTGCGATTTCGGCAACAACTGACCACGGATTTCGCCGGATGCATAGTTGTTGCTGTGCACGTTGACATAGTATTCCCTGGTGAACAGCGACGCTTTCTGATCGGCGGTCAGTTCGAACCGGTTTTCGGCTGCCATGAAGGTACCGGCCTTCATGTCGGCACTGGATTCAGCGTTCAGTGCGATATCCACGCCGCCGTTCGTTCCGGCAGATCCGAGATGCAGGTGGGCTCCACCACCGGCGTCGGTATTGAGCTCGCTGGAGAGATTCGCATAGGTTCCGCTGACAATCAGGCTGTCACCGCGTAACACTGCGACGACCTGACCTGAGGCGTCCGTTTTGACGGACGGCGCCTGGGCAGAGCCTGACAGCTTCGCCTGAAAATAGGCATCCGCACGCGGTATGATCTGTCCGCGAATTTCGCCATCGGAATCAGCTGAGCTGGTAATGTTCACATATAGCGCCTGATCCTGCAGCGCGGACTTTTCGTCCGCAGTGAGTTCAAAGCGATTTTCGCTGCTGGCGAACACACCGGCTTTGGCGTCTGCTTCCGTCTGCGCCGTTAATTCGATGGTGGCATCACCATTTTTGCCGGCATTGCCAAAATGGATTTTCGCGTTTTCATAGAGGGTAGCGTTGTACTCGCCTTCAAGATCGGCAAATCCACCACTGACAATCAGGCTGTCGCCGTGTAGTTCAGCAACTACGCGACCTTCAGCCCGGCTTTCCGATTTATGTGTCTCGCTGCCAGCGCTCAGAACGGCCTCGTAGTGAGCATCCGCGCCGGCATCCAGTAACTGACCACGAATTTCGCCTTCCGCGTGACCTTCCGTCTTGATATTTACGTACAGTTCACGCGCCTGAAGGGCCGCCTTCTGCTCTGAGGTCAGTTCAAACCGGTTCTCGGATTCGGCGAAGGTTCCACTTCGCATATCGGCATTGACATCAGCCGTTAAGGTAAATGCAGAATTGCCCTGCATTCCCGCGGCACCGATGTATAATTCAGAAGACGCGCCCGCGCTTACGTCGTAGTCGCTTTCCAGATCAGCGAATGAACCGCTGACGTACAGACTATCACCGTCCAGGGTAGCGGAAATCATCCCGTGTCCCTGAGTAGCGACAGACGGCACTTCGCTATGTCCGGACAGCCGCGCCTCGAATTCAGTTGTTGTTTGACCGAAGTTCTGTGACGGTAGCATAACCAGCCCCATCATCACAACTACGGCAACAAGCGTGGTTTTGATCTTATTGAAATAGGATTGATCGGTAGCAAAGTTCATTGTACGATCCTCCTTCTTTCATTGTTTAACTGCGCCCCTTCTAATTCAAATCGGGATTTGTTCTTTTCTTTCGAATTCATTACAAGGGTATCGGTCAGGCTCTAACGCCTCATTGATCATTCTCACACTAACACACCAGTTGTGATTAGTATCAAGTCTAATATTTACAGAAGGTTATGGTAATTCTTTGTACGGTCTTGTAGCAAATATTATATCGTGGTGAAGTACTGTACTAACGGATGAAAAATGCTGGAAAAACTGTCAGATATCTTCCTGGAAAAAGCAGTTAAATGACTTTTGTCAGGAACTGTTCATAATCGTCAATAATAAAGGTCTTTCCATCTTCCCGGAGATTTCTGTTTTTCTTCCATTCGTTGAGTATCCGGGACACGGATTCTCTGGAAATACCCTTCTTGTATGCCAGCTGTTGGTGATCATGTATACCTTCATAAATAATGATACCCTCCGCCGCAGGCGTTCCAATCCGGCAACCAGTAATTGTCAGACCAGCCAACTTGTGGGATTTACACAGGTCAAAAAATTACTTGTGGTGTAGTTATCTGCTATATAGATACACAGAAAAGGTACAAGCCGAAAAAAATTATTGATGGAGTGCCTTATACACAGTCTGAATCACATTGATGAGTTCGAATGGCTTCTGGATGATAGTAACAAAGCCTTTATCTCTGATTTTCTTTATCTCGTCCGTTTCCAGATAACCGGTTGTCGCAACAATTTTTGCCTCAGGGCGAGCAGACTTAATTTCTTTGGTCAATTCGATACCGCTGATTTCCGGAAGCCCCAGATCGGTCAGGATTAAATCATAGACATCTGTGTTCTCCTGATACTTCTGCAAACCCGATTTACCGGTGGAAGCGGTGGATACTTCATACCCATGTGAAGACAAGAAATCAGTGAGTAGATTACAAATCTGGTCCTCATCATCGATGATCAGGATATGTTCTCCGGAACCTTCATACGCCTGCACATCCTCAATTTCCGGTTCATCCTTTGGCTTGCTTGATGCCATCGGGAGGCCAATGGTGAATATTGTGCCCTCTCCGGCTGTACTCTCGACATCAATCCAGCCGTCATGCTTAATGATTATCTGATGCGACACTGCCAAACCAAGGCCGGTCCCCTCTCCCTGGGATTTCGTGGTGAAAAATGGCTCAAAGATCCGGTCGATCACATCTTCATCAATTCCCACACCAGTATCAGAGATACTCAGACAAATGAATGGATCAGAATCTGCCGGAGATTTATGCCGTCGCACCTCCTCTTCAGTTGGTCTGTACAGATTCATAGTAATATTCCCCCCATCCGGCATCGCGTGGGAGGCATTAATACACAAATTCATAACCACCTGCTGCAATTCGTTTTTCTCGATGAGCGCCAGGTCATTGCCCTCATACTCTTCAATATTAACCTCAACAGTTTTCGGCAGTGTATGGGAAAGGATATCGTACATGCCGCGCAGAAATTGCACCAACGCGACCGGTTCCGGATCCGGTTCTTCTGTCCGCGTAAACGTTAAAAGCCGGTTCGTAATAGATTCTGCCTGATCAATACTGCTGCTCGCCATCTCAATATATTTCCGGAGATCACTGCCCTGACTTGTGAGCGTATCCAGCATTTGTATTGATCCGCTCAGGCTGGCCAGCACATTGTTGAAATCATGAGCAATGCCGCCAGCGACTTGGCCTAACGACTCCACCTTCTGGGATTGGATCAACTGTTCTTCCAGCGCTTTCTGCTCTGTATAGTCTTCGATAGTACCTTCGTAATATTGGACATCGCCAGCCTCATTCCGGACGACGTGCGCGTTTTCCCGAATTGTTATCAGATGTCCGTCCTTATGAATCCAGGTGGTCTGATAATTTATTATTTTTCCCTGGTCCTCTACCATTCTTCGGAACTCATCTCTGGGATATTTTTCAAAATGGCATAACTTATCTAACACTTTTCCTTCCAATTCATCAGGCTTCTCGTATCCTAAAATCCTCGCAAACTGCGGATTCACCAGTAGAATCTTTCCTTCCGGAGAGGTACGATAGAATCCCTCCTGCATATTTTCAAAGATGCCACGGAACAACTGTTCGGACCGTTCCACAGATTTTTGCATTTCCATAAGATCCGTAATATCTCTGGCGATCCCCTCCAGGGCAATCATTTCGCCGGAGTCATCCGTAATTTCGGTACTCCGATGATCCATCCACAGGACATCACCGTCCTTCCTGATCCATCTAATCCGAAGCGGATCGCCGAAATTCTGCGATTTGAAGAGGCGATCTTCCAGCGCCAGATAATCATCCGGATGCACGTTATCAAATATCAGATCCGGGTCACGATAAAATTCATCCTGGGCGTAACCGGTAAGGTGCTCCACAGCAGGACTGATATAATCCATCATCGGCTTGGGCTTCATAGTGAGCCGGTAAATAATATCCTGGGCGTTATTTGCCAGCAGCCGGAACTTCTGTTCGCTTTGTCGGAGTTCGGATTCCGCTTTATGCTTCTCCACCTGTAATTGGTGACGCTCGATGGCGTCCCGCACGGATGGACCGAGCCTGGCTAACCGATCTTTGAGCACATAATCGGTTGCACCAAGGCGAAGACCTTCGATGGCAGCCTCCTCACTAATTGTTCCGCTGACAATGATAAATGGTATTTCACCTTTTCTTTCATTCAGTAATGTGAGCGCCTGGATTGCATCGAACTGTGGTAACGTGTGGTCTGCCAGGATAACGTCTATGGATTGATCCAGCGATTCCAGAAATTCTTGTTTGGTGATGACTCGCTGCCATTCCGGATCGAATCCTTCCCGCTTAATGACTTCAATCATTAAGGCTGCATCGGATGGGTTATCTTCCATTACCAATATTTTGATTTTATTGTTCATCCCCGTCTCCCTCATCTATCTTCCGTAGTGAACAAATAGTGTTTAGTGTGCATCTGATTTATGTCCCCGGAATCTCGTTCAGCAGCAGCCAGTAATATCCAATTTGTTCTATAGCCTCGTTGAATTGCTCAAAATCCACCGGCTTGGTGATATAGCTGTTCACTCCGTATTCATAGCTCTCCACCACATCCTTATCCTCACGAGAAGAAGTAAGCATTACCACCGGGATTTTTTTGGTTTTAGGGGATTCTTTAACTCGCTTTAGCACCTGTAATCCGTCGATTTTCGGTAATTTCAGATCGAGTAAAATCAACCGGGGCAGTTCTTGTTGTGTGTCCTCCCCAAACAGAAAAACCAGCGCTTCTTCCCCGTCCCGAACGACTTCAATCTTATTGGCAATGTTATGCTTCTTCAAAGCATGCAGGGTCAGTTCTACATCGTTCGGATTATCTTCCACCAGCAAAATTTCCACCGATTTATTCTGCATCATTTTGTCCTTCCCGGGGCAGTTCGAAAGAAAATATCGCCCCCTCGTGCGATTTGGCTTCCGCCCAGATTGTCCCCCCATGCGATTCAATAATTTGTTTGGCAATCGCTAGCCCAACGCCGGTCCCTTCGTAATCTTCCGGCCGGTGGAGCCGCTGGAACACTTCAAACATTTTCTCCCCATATTTCATGTTAAACCCAACCCCGTTGTCACTAACCGAGTATCGGATGCCATCCTTTGCGATACTTCCGGAGATTTGGACAACCGGCTGCTCTTCCTTTTTCGAATACTTCACCGCATTCGAAAGTAAATTCTGCCAAATGTGAGTTAACATTTTATAGTCGCCTCGGGCCTCCGGCAAGGATCTCAGATCGATTTGGTACCTGTCGAGATCCCATTGATTTGACAGACTATCGAGTACCGTCGAAACCAACTCCTGCATATTGATCAGTCTTTTATCCGTTGGCCGCCTGGATATCCGGGAGTAGGTGAGAAGATCGTCAATCAGGTGTCCCATTTCACTTATATTTTGGTCGATAAGGTTCAGATAACGTTGCCCATCCTCAGGGAGTGTGTGGTGATATTCTTCTAGGAGAATCCGACCGAATCCCTTGATGGCCCGAAGCGGTGCCCGCAAATCATGAGAAACGGAATAGGAGAAGGATTCCAGCTCTCGGTTTGCTTTTTCCAATGCTTCAGTCCGCTCCTGTACCCTCACCTCCAGCTGCTGGTTCAACGCCTTCAGACGGTTTACATGTCTCGCTTCCTGAACAGCCAGCGCAGCATGCCGCGCCAATTCCTGTGCCAAACTCAGATCCTGTTTAGAGAACCGGCTTCCCGGATTTTCACTTATCAAGGAGATCACTCCAATGACAGAACCTCTGACAGAAAGCGGAACCACCATCGCCGATTCCAATCCCAATTCCCGGAGGATTTCCAGGTACTCCTCATTGGTAACGTTTTCTTGCAATACTGATTCGCTAATAGTCTGGATCAGTACCGGTTCGCCGCTGGCAACCACCTGGCCAAATAACGAAGAATTACTTCTCATGGGCGGATATTTTCGCTGTAACTCCCTGGCCAATTTTTTCTTCTCAGGTTTTATATGCTCCACAGCAACCCGTCGCACCTCGTCCTCTTCCAACAGATCGATAGTACACCAATCCGCAAACTGCTTCACCGCCAGTTTCGCAACATTTTCGAGGGTGGTCCCATATTCTAATGAAGAGGCCAGGACTTCGCTGGCTTCCACCAAAAATGCCAGATGCTCCTCGCGCTTCTGGGCTTCACTTCGTGTTGTCCGTTCTTCCTGTAACGCTCGATCGCGCTCCTTTTCGGCCTGAATTCTGGCAGTGATATCTCTGGCAACTGCAGAGGCACCGGTGATTTTTCCCTCTGAACCACGGATTGGAGATATCCGTAAAGAGACATGCAATTTCTCTCCGCGTTTATTCTCCCGAATTGTCTCATACGTTTCAATATGCTCACCCCGGCGAAGCTTGGCCATAATGTTTTCTAACTCGTGGCTGCGATCATCCGGGATAATGATTGATATGGGCTGGCCAATTGCTTCTTCACTGGTAAAACCGTACATCCGCTCTGCCCCGTGATTCCAGGCTGTAATAGTTCCGTCCAGGGTTTTTCCGATGATCGCGTCATCGGCATTTTCAACAATCGATGCAAGCCGGCGGCGTTCCTTGTCCCGCTGGCGGCGTTTCGTCACGTCTCGCTGTATAAACAGTGCTCCCCAGTATTGTCCGTCCCGGTCAAATAGCGGTGAAACTGTGACTGAGACTTCGATTTCCGTACCGTTCTTCCGGACTCTGGCCGCAATAAATGGCTCCTTGCGGTATCCTTGTTCCAAATCGGAGAGCAATTGCTCCAGCTCCTCCCGATCCTCACCCGGGAAGATGAGGGAAATGTGCTCGCCAATCGCCTGGGATGACTCATATCCGTAAAGCCGTTCTGCGCTGATATTCCAGCTCGAGATCTTTCCCTGTGGATTTGTAGTGATTATCGCGTCTTCAGCAGAATCGAGCAGTGTGTGGAGGAACGCAGAAAGTACCTTGTCGGGATGCTCTGCATCAAAAATATCGTTCTGCGGAGGTGAGACTGATTTCGAAACTTTGGCATGTCCGAAACTCATTATTGCTCCTTCCGCCTGAGCTATTTTAAATATGACTAAATTAGTCCTATTTATTTGTGAGAATAGTCACATTATTCCTCTAAAAAGGCCCCATCTTTATTCCGGTAATCAGCAGATATATACTATAACGGTAGCGCTCCCAAAAATATCGGCGGTCTCAAGGTGTCGTCCGAGCGGGAATCCCACCATTCACCATTGCGGGAATAAAAAAGTATGAACTCAGAACTGAATTCTCTGTCGTATTATGTACTATTTTTATGTAGTAATTTTACTACAAAGAAAATATTCGGAACTTGGCACCGAGAAAAACCCATTTCTGCCAATACTCGTATATTGATTATTTATAGGTAATTACCCGTATAACCGCCGGCTATTTGTTTTCCAGTTTTCCGTAATACTAATCCTGACTTCAATTTGCAGGCAGAGGTTCCCGGCCTGTTATCAGGTATGATGTGAGTAAAATCAATTAAATACAGATGGAGACCTGTTATACTTCTGGTGATCGAAGGGGAGAAAAAATTAATGTTCATCATATTCATTACAAGATGGAGGGTTACATGAAAACTGTTAGAAAATTTACGACGTTCTTAATCATTGGATTTGTTTTCCTGATGGGAATCGAATTACACGCACAGGAAAATTTATCACGACTGGAGATCCAGCCGAAAGAGGTTGAGATAGCGACCGGAGAATCAATCCAGCTCCAGGCAGTATTTATTGACTCCAATGACGTATCTACGGATACCAGCGCTTCCTGGTCCATGGTTCCGGACAGTCTCGGTACAATTTCTTCTACTGGTCTGTTTCAGGCTGAAGCGGAAGGTAAAGGCTACATTTACGCGTCACTGGGTGATCTGCAGGATTCTGTGGAATTTGAGGTGGAGGAGCCTTCTTATTCACTGCCGGCATTGGTTATTGAACCGCACGAATTTGAGATTTCGCTTGGAGATTCAATCCAACTCCAGGCATACTACGTTGATTCCAGCGAAACCATGACGGATACGACGGTCTCATCCTGGACGGTTTCTCCTGATTCGCTGGGAACGATTTCCGCAAATGGATGGTTTACCGCCACTGCGTATGGTAAAGGAACTATCTCTGCACAACTGGATACGCTGGAAGGTTTCGCTGAATTCGAAATTGAAAAGGACGAACCTGAAGGGCCCGGCGAAGGAAATCGTGTTGTGGTGATACCGTCCGATACCGTGGCTCAGGTCGGCTCAACCATCCAGTTTAGCGCAAAATACTTTGTCACGCCGGATAGTCTGGTAGACACGACTGCGACCTGGTCTATGCGAGGCGTTCCGCTCGGCACGCTGAGCTCAACCGGGGAATTGACGCTGGATACCACAGGCTTTGCACTGGTGGACGCAACAGTCGGCTCGTACACCGGAAGTGCTTTCGTAGTAAGCAGCGACTCCACAGCAGATACAACGGGAGTTCAGAATTCCATTACTATTACCAGAGATTCGCCGAATCCACAGGGATACAGCGTGATGCAGACGCTCGTCGAGGGTGAAGTCTGGGTAATGGGCGGCATGCCACATCCGATGAATGTCCTGAATGGCGGCGGGGTTTACTTCCCGCACGGTTCCCTTTCAGAGGACGTCCGGATACATATTAGTCTCCCCGGATTCGCTCATGTAACCGGTGACAGCCTCACTTTCCAACATCATTCCATTGTCACCGGTGTTGACTTCCAAGTAATGGTCAATGATAAGGTATCCGAGCCCTACTATTTTGAAACACCGCTGATAGTTGGTTTGCCGTTCAAACGGGGATTACTGAGACATCTAAATATCGACCCCACAACACTGGGACTGTATTTCGCGACCACGTCAAATGACAGCATCGTATTTGACAGCACCGGCATTGAATACACGACTGTTGACAGCAGCCGGAACCGAATATTCTCCAGTGTGGCGCATTTCAGTAGTCTGGTTGTCCGGGGAAGTTCCTCTGCTACAAGCGTGTCAGGTGAACCCGGCAAGAATGTACCTGCGGGATATGCCCTGTCACAGAACTATCCCAACCCGTTCAACCCGGAAACCCAGATACAGTACACGATTCCGACACAGACTGATGTCCGGGTAACTGTTTATAACAGCCTGGGACAGCGAGTAAAAACGCTGGTTAATACCTCACAACAGGCCGGAACCTATCAGGTTGTCTGGAACGGTACAAATCAGAGTGGAACCCGCGTGGCAAGTGGCATGTATTTCTACCGCCTGGAGACTGAAGATTTTGTACAGATGAAAAAGATGGTGCTGCTCCGATAGGCCCCGCACCTCCATCCCTCCCAGGATGAGCCCCGGTCTCCTGCTCCAGCGGAGGCCGGGGTTTTGTATTTATATGTGTAGTAAATCTTCAGAAATTAACTGTAAAAATTGTCTTGGACTACGCACCCCGGGCTGCCCCGCAGGGATCCCTAAGGAAAAAACCGCCGGGCTCACGCCCTGAAGTACTCTGTGCTGTCAAAGTGCCGGACAGGACGGTCCCCTTCGATTAAGTAAGCGAGTTTTTATCAATGTGTGGTCAACAGGTTTTCAAAACTTATGTATAAAGTGTACGTTTTAAAGAGTCTCCACCGAACTTTTCATTATATTGGTCACACCGGTGACCTGCCGGATCGGTTTCGGGATCATAATAAGGGAAAAGTCCGGTCGACGAAGGCCTACCGGCCGTTCCGTATCATCTACACCGAAACATATGCCACTAAATCCGAAGCCGCGCAACGGGAATACTACCTTAAAACCGCCGCTGGGAATATGTGGCTGCGGAATCACCTGAAGCGTGTCGGCGTCTGGTAAATTCCCCGTTGGATTCAATTGCAAAATCGAATATATTTTGCTCCCGATGGAGGTGTAGTCCTAACTGGTAAGGCAGCGGTCTTGAAAACCGCCGGGCTCACGCCCTTGGGGGTTCGAATCCCTCCACCTCCGCTGCCGTTGTAATCCCTGGGGCCAGCTGTTCCGGGGATTTTATCGTTTCAGGGAGAATGGGACGACGGATAGGCGGGATAAATACGACCGGAGATAAAATCCGGCTACCATTCACACGGTTTTTTTATTCAAGGTCAGAATCATGCAAAACGAAAAATTGGGTTCGAATATCGGTCTGGCGCTCGGCGGCGGGGCTGTCCTTGGGGCGGCTCATGTCGGCGTACTCCAGGCACTGGATGAGCAGGGTATTAAGCCAGCCGCAATCACCGGAACAAGTATCGGCGCGTTCATCGCTGCCATGTATGCCTTCGGTTTATCACTTCCGGAGATCGAAGAGATCGCCCTGGACCTGGACTGGCTGAATATCTCACAGGTCTCCCTGTCCCGGTATGGGCTCCTGTCCAATGATAAGATGGGCGATCTCCTGGATGAGGTCATTGGCGAGGTGGATTTTCAGGAGGCTGACATCCCGCTGGCGATGATAGCCGCGGATATCCGCACCGGAGAAAAAGTCGTCCTCGATTCCGGCGATGTGGCTATGGCGGTCATGGCGAGCACCTGTCTGCCGGGGATCTATACTCCGGTCGAGCACCAGGACCATCTCCTTGTTGACGGCGGTATTGTAGAAAATGTCCCGGTTTCTCCATTAAAATCGATGGCGGTAGATTCGATTATTGGAGTGGACTTACTCTCTTCCCAGGGACTGGATTCCCCCGATAATATTATCGATATTCTGGTGAACGCTTATAATATCTCCACCCGGAATGTTACGCGGATACAGCTCGAAGATGCTGACCTGGTGATATCGCCGGACCTTTCGGCATTTAATATGACGGATACCGGGCAGGTACCGGATCTAATTCAGGCGGGATATGATGCCACACAACTTCTCGGTAAAGATTAAGACATAAACGGAGCCTGGGATAGCATGAATTCTCCATCATCTGCAGAACCTCAAAACGCCCTGTGGACTTTTGTTGAGGCAGGCGAATACACCGTTCCCTCTGCACCCATCGGCTATACCTCGGCAAAAGATCGAATCATTGCGACCTTCCAAAAGTTCTGGCCCTCCGGTAAACAGACATCTCCGCTGCTGGAAGAAAAAGAAGAACTCCGGAATTTGCCGCCGGAACGGGTCCAGGCCATATTGCCCACGCTGGAATGGCAGGATCCTGCTGTCGCACTTCGAGCCACAATCGAAACATGGCTCGATGCAGCGGAACCGGCAAATCAGATTGTTTTTCTTGTCGGTCCGCCCGACAGCGGCGTCTCTGACATTCTCACTGACTTCGCCCCGCTTGTCGGTTGGCCGGTTGTGAACGCTCCATCGGTGGATCAGATTCTTTCCGGAGATGACGAGGCGCTTCGACCTGTGCTCGAACAATCGGAGCCGTGCGTTATTCCATCTCTGGAACACTGGTTTCTGCGCCACGCACACGGACTCAACTTAATCCGCCGACTGTTTTCAGCGCTTGACCAGAGGAACAAGCGGTGTCTTGTAGGATGCGACAGCTGGGCCTGGGCGTATTTCAGGGAGGTGCTGGAGCGAGAGCACTCCCGTGTGTTGTGCCTGCAATCCTTTGGAGCGGACCGGATTGAGGACTGGGTTATCAGCAATATCGACCGGGAGCAAATACACATCCCCTGGATTCGGGAGTACGGTACGGGCAAATACGTTCTCGCACCGGAGCAGCAGGAAGACAACGGATTTGAATCCAGTGATTTTCTGGCACATTTGGCAGCCCACAGCCGGGGGATTCCCGGCGTATCCTGGCACCTGCTGAAGACGGCATTCCAGTCGCTACCGGAAGAGGATGTGGCGGACGAAGAACAGGCAGATCAAAACAGGCAACGCCACGGTGGAGTCTGGATCGCACCCTGGGCGCAATTTATGAAACCTGGCGTCCCTGAACCGGGGAACCCGGTGACACTTTTTGTGCTGCATACTCTTTTGTTACACCATGGACTTTCCAATGAATTACTAATCGAATTACTCCCGTTTGATGCAGACCGGATTTTCCGGACGCTCAGTCTGCTGCGTCAGGAGTTGATCGTGAGTGAGGAACAAGACCAATGGCAGGTGACAGGCGTGGGGTATCCTGCCGTACGGGAATTTATCGCAAGTAAAAGCTATCTCACGGACCAATTTTAAAACAGGAGCCGTCTGATGGACGTGATACAAAATCTCAATTTTCAGAACATCCTGCAGATAGTTGAAATCCTTGCTGGCACGTGGATTCTCATCGTGCTGTTCCAGAAATTCATCCCGAAACTGGCAAACAAATTCTCCGGCAAGCCGCGTTATTACACCCTGGCTACGGTTCCGATGCTGCGGCTGCTTCTTATTCTGGCTGCCGGCGCGCTGATTATCGTTCGGATCATCGAGCCAACATTCGAAAACCTGGTGGCGCTCCTCGGTGCGATTGGTATCGCCCTGGGATTCGCCTTTAAGGATTACGTCAGCAGCCTCATCGCCGGGATTGTCTCCCTGTATGAAATGCCCTATCGGCTCGGCGACTGGATCACTGTGGATGACACCTACGGTGAGGTCACCAACATTGGAATGCGGGCTATCGAAATAGTCACCCCGGATGATACCACCGTCGTTGTCCCTCACGCCAAAATCTGGAACCAACTGGTCCACAACGCCAATAACGGAACGCAAAACCTGATGTGTGTTGCGGATTTTTATTTGCGATCGTACAGAGATCCGGGTCGAATTCGCAGTATCCTGCGGAATGTCGGGCTCACCAGCGTCTATACCAATGTTCAAATGCCGGTGATCGTCGTCGCCGAAGAACATCCCTGGGGCACACAGTTTCAACTAAAGGCATACCCGGTTGATCCCAAAGATCAATTCCAGCTGCGTACTGACATGATCCTGCGTGGCAAAGACACCCTTCACCGGGAAGGATACGAATTCGTGCAGGTGTACGCTGTACCTCAAAATGCGGCTTGAAACTGAATAATACACGAAATGCAATTTAACGGAGTTATTTTATGAAAACCTGGAAAATTATTACGACCCTGGTGGTCGCAGTGTTGGTCTTGATTGTCGTCCTCCAAAACACGGCGGCTGTGGAGACCCGGATTCTATTTTTCACCCTCACCCTTCCCCGGGCGCTCCTGCTATTTCTCACCTTTCTGGTCGGTTTTATTCTTGGTCTGGTTGTGATGCTTACCGGAAGACGCCAGAAATGACAGATATCACAGTTCAATACTTAGAGTACGACTCGGAGTAAAAGTATCCCTATTAAACTTAATTGCCCTGAGTTCCAGTGATCACCCGATATGAGCAAAACCGGGTTGCACTTATATCGTAAAAACCCCTTTAATCCCGTTGATTTATTCTCCAAATTAGTTGCCGGTAATTATTGATAACAGAGGGGAACGAATAGCAATGGCCGCTCAAGAGTTAGCACGAGATCCGGGATTTCCGGAAGCGTTGTTGGAACGGTGAGCAGGCTAACATAAGATCTGACACATGGCAAAGGATACAACAAAACCCACCCCACTTCAGGTCCTCGTGGTCGACGACGAACTTCCGATTCGGAAGACGCTGACCATCTGCCTGGAAGATGAAGGACATACCGTACGCTCCGTCAGTAACGGATCTGATGCGCGCGCGGAAGTACAGCGCCGGGCGTTTGACCTGATTCTGCTGGATTTACGCCTCCCGGACACCGACGGCCTCGACTTAATTCCGGAGTTCCGATCCCAATCCCCATGGAGCAAAATCGTGGTGATTACCGCCTACGCCTCCATCGAAAATGCCGTCGAAGCGATACGCCGTGGCGCTGCGGATTACATTCCCAAGCCGTTCGAACCGGAGGAAGTCCGGATGGTCACACGGCGCATGGGTGAAATGCGCTCCCTGGAACTCCAGGTGTCTTCTTTGCAGGATCGGGTGGAGCACCTGGAACCGGACCTTCACCTGGAGAGCGCCAGCCCGGCCATGCAACAAGCGGTGGAGACGGCCAGAGAAGCCGCATCCTCGGAAGCAGTGATTCTACTGACCGGCGAAAGCGGCACCGGCAAGACCATGCTCGCCCGGGCTATCCACGAATGGAGCGGATATCAATCCGGGCCGTTTGGCGTGGTCTCCTGTCCGACCATCCCGAAAGAACTTCTGGAGAGCGAACTCTTCGGCCATGTGAAAGGAGCGTTCACCGGGGCTATTCAGGATAATCCGGGGCGGATTGCCGCGACAGAGGGCGGCACCCTCTTCCTGGATGAGATCGGAGACATGCCACTTGACGTGCAGCCCAAACTCTTGCGTTTCCTCCAGGAACGCACGTATGAGCGGGTCGGGGAGCACCAATCCCGCGAAGCGCATGTTCGCATTATCGCGGCAACAAATACCGATCTCCAACAGGCGGCAGAAGACGGACGTTTTCGGGAAGACCTGTTTTATCGACTCAACGTGATTGACATCCACCTGCCGCCGCTCCGGGAACGTCCCGATGACATCCCGGTGCTGGCCAACGCCTTCCTGGACTTCTTTGCCAGGACGAACCATAAGCCGTCACTCCGTTTACCTGATGAGACCGTCGATATCTTCCAGGAGTACGACTGGCCCGGCAATGTTCGCGAATTACGGAACACCATCGAGCGGGCGGTGATCCTGAGTAAAACGGACAACATCACGCCAGATGATCTGCCGGATCGTATCCAGCCGTCACAATCCGAGCCCGACATCGGAGACACCGTAACGCTTGAGGAGCTGGAAGAACTCCATATCCGCCGGGTCCTTGCCCAGACCAGCTCTCTCCAGGAGGCCGCGGATATTCTGGGTATCGATGCCAGCACGCTCTATCGGCGGCGGAAGCAATACGGGATTTAGTTCCTCCTTTTCTTTTACCTTTGTATTTAAACCATCGTGCACAATGCACGAACGAATCTCCGACAAATCGACATTATGCATGATTGGAAGATATCCAGAATCCCCTGGGCCCTGATTTCATGCGATTTTGTGTTCTGGTATAACACTTGCATAATTTACCCGATGGAAAGGAAATGACTCATGCGCGTTCGAAATAAAATACTGGTCAGTCAGGGAATCGGCCTGGTACTAATGACCCTGGTAATCTGTTGGGGCATTGTGCATCTGGTGCGTCTGGGACAGGCGAGTTCTGCAATTCTGGAGGAGAATTACCAGAGTATCCTCGCCGCAGAAAGCATGCGGAATGCCCTGGAACGCCAGGATAGTGCACTGCTCCACGCATTGACCAAAACCGGGGCTACCTCGTCCCGGGACATGTTTCAAACGAACGAATCACGATTTCTCCAATGGCAGAGCCGGGCGGATAATAACATCACTATTCCGGAAGAGACCGGGACGCTCCACGATCTCGATTCGCTGTATACCGCCTTCCGGAGTGCAACGACATCGTACTGGACCGGCCTCGACCGGGGCACCTCAGATCCCGCGTCGTACTATAGTGACAATATCCAGCCCCTTGTGTGGCAGTTGCAGGAGAACATCGAACGACTCCGGGATCTCAACCAGGAGGCGATGTATACTGCGAGTGACCAGGCAAAATCCGTGGCACATGCAGCTATTGTATCCACCATCGCCGTGGGGCTTATTGGATTGGTGTTGAGTATAGTATTAAGTGTTCTCGTTGCCCGCAAAATTACGAACCCTTTGCAGACATTGGCCACGGCATCCCAGCAGATCGCACAGGGCGATTACGATGTCACGATCCCGGTGGACACGGAAGATGAATTGGGGCAGCTGGCCGAGGAATTCAATCGGATGGCAACCCAGTTACAGTCCTATGAGCAGCTGAATATCGATCAGATCATGCGGGAGAAACAAAAGAACGAAGCCATTCTCACCAGCATCGAAGACGGAATCATTCTGATTAACTCCGCCGGGAAAGTGGTGAATTTCAATCCCGCGGCGGCCGAACTCTTCCGGCGATCCTGGACAGCCGGGAGCCCGCCGATCCCGATGGAACAGCTCATACAGGATGAGACATTGCTGGACCATTTGCAGACCACAATTGATGAAGGAGATCCACTGGAGATTTCAGACGAAGAACGGATTACGACCCTGGGCGGATTGCAGGAGGACAAGTTTTACGCCTATACTATTACACCGTTTACTGGTCACACCTCAGGGTTGGAAGGGATGATCCTCCATCTGCGGGACGTGACCCGCCTGAAACAACTGGATCAGCTCAAGAGTGAGTTCGTGATGGCGGCCTCCCATGAACTGCGGACGCCGCTCACCAGTATCGGCATGAGCATCGCAATTCTGCGGGAGCATCTGGATGAGACACTCAGCGAAAAGGATGCCGACATGCTGGAGACCGCCCATACAGAAATCCGCCGGCTCAAATCACTGGTGAACGACCTGCTGGAACTATCAAAGATCGAGACCGGGCGGATTCAGATGACGTTCGAACGGACTCCGGCGTCGCTCATTACCGAACGCATCCGATCGGTCTTCGCCAATCAATTCGACGAGAAATCGATCCGGTTCACCGAGGAGATTCCGGACGACCTGCCGGAGGTCAAAGCCGACAGCAATAAAATCACCTGGGTGATTACCAACCTCATTTCCAACGCGATCCGTTACGTTAAATCCGGTGGCCAAATTACCTTATCTGCGCAGCACACACACGAGCATGTCTACATCTCCGTGGCCGATGACGGCGCCGGAATCCCGGAGGAATATCAAAGCAAAATCTTTGATCGGTTTGTGCAGGTGCAGGAGGACAATCACGGTGGCGGGAGCGGACTGGGGCTCGCTATCTGTAAAGAAATCGTTCGGGCGCACGGCGGGACGATCTGGGTGGAATCCGACCCCGGAGAAGGCAGTACGTTCACTTTTACCCTGCCGGTGGTGGCAGAAGCACACAGCTCATCCTCCCGGGATGAAACGAAATAAGAAGGAATACTCATATGTCAAAACACAAATGTCCGAATTGCAATGAATACGACACCTATAACATCAAAACGCGATATGCACAAGTAAGTGTAGTACTCTTCGTCCTCGCTGGACTGGTCTTTTGGTTCGGAACTATTCTGGTACACCCCATAGCGGAATTAATCATTGCCGGAGTGATCTTTCTGGCTGGGGCGGGATTCCTGATTGCGTCACTGCGAATGAAAAACGTCCATTACTGCCGTAATTGCGAGAAACGGTTCTCTCCGGATATTGTGGACTCATCGAACATTGACGACTTTCAATAAAAACCTGTTCAAGACATTATGATCGCAATTCCAATCGCATTCTGTCCCCCAACAGCCTGGGCTTTGATATCCATCCGTTTACTGGAATCCAGATTCAACCGGGATATAACACAGGAAAGTCAGTGGGATACCTGCTGCCCCCGACTCCCCGCCCGCTTCTGATTAATGAGCATAAGGAGTAAATATAATGGCTAAACAAAAATTATTAATTGTAGATGACGAGCCCAATATCCGTTTGACAGTTACCCGGGCTCTGGAATCACTCGGTGTGGAAACTGACACCGCAGCATCCGGGGAAGAAGCCCTAAAAAAAGTCGAAGCCGGGGATTTCCAGGCGGTCTTGCTGGATCTCAAAATTCCGAAGCCGGATGGACTGGAAGTCTTGCGCCGACTTCGCCAAGAGCAATTGGACATACCAGTGGTTATGATCTCTGCCTTCGGTTCTATTGATACTGCGGTGGAGGCATTAAATCTGGGCGCTGTGGACTTTCTTCAAAAACCCTTCAGTCCAACGGAAATCCGGGAAGCGGTCCAGCAGGCATTACGGGGCAAAGAGTCGGAACCCTGGACGAAGGAGCAATACATGGATAATCTTCGGGAAGCGGCTTCTTTGCTAAAATCCCACCAGCTGGACAAGGCGGAGCGTTTAATAAAGCAGGCTCTTATCGCTCTTCCGGACAAACCAAATGCTTATAATGTTCTGGGCGTGCTGCTGGAATACCGGCATCTGAACGAGGAGGCAAAAAAATTATATCGGGCAGCGTTGGGAGTTGACCAGTCATTTACACCGGCATCTAAAAACCTGGATCGACTCAGTAGTAACGTGTCATCCGGGCAACTGAACATGGGAGTCTGAGTATGGCAAAACTCCGAACCAAACCATCGGAATGGTTAAAGAAACCGGCTGAAAATGGGGAAAAATATATTGTGGTAATCGGTTGTGGCCGGTTGGGCTCTTTATTAGCCAACCGGACGAGCAAAGCCGGACACAGTGTGGTCGTGGTGGATACTGAGAAACGTGCGTTTGAAAAACTGGCGACCGGCTTTAGCGGATTCCGGATTGAAGGGAATACAACAGAGCTGGCGGTACTGAAAAAAGCGAAACTTGACCAGGCCGACGTTGTGTTTGTCACCACACGGGATGATACGATTAATCTCACGGTGGCCCAAATTGCCAGCCGCATTTTCTCCGTTCCCAAGGTGGTAGCCCGGGTCTTCGATCCGGAACGGGAAGAAATTTACCATACTCAGGAAATTGAAACCATTTCCCCGACGATCCTGGCAGGTGAAGAGTTTCTGTCGGCAATCCAGGAAGCAAATACCAGAAAGTAGGAAAAGGCGTTATGAAGATCATTCTCAGTGGGAATGGCAGCACGTTGTATTTCCTCACTCGTACCTTCATTAATAAAGGCCATTCGGTTACCGTCATAAACGACAGGAAAGAGGAGTGCGATAAGATTGCGCAACAAATGAAAGTACTGACCCTCCATGGGGATTTTACCACTCCGTCAATCCTGGAAGAGGCGGGAATACGTCAGGCGGATGCCGTTCTTGCAGTGTCCCCGTATGATTATGAAAATTTAATTACCTGCCAGCTTGCAGCATTGCGGTTTCACGTCCCCCGAACACTGGCGGTTGTGCAGGATCCGGATAATGAAGAGATATTTCAACAGCTGGGCATTGATGCTTTCGCCGTAACGAAAGTGGTGACCAAACTGATCGAACAGCGAACCGTCCTTGAGGAGATGACAAGTATTATCCCGGTTGGAGGCGGCAAAGTGAATATCTCGGAAGTGATCCTTCCGGCGACTGCCCCGGCAGTTGGAAAAACCTTACATGAACTTTCGTTACCTGAAAATGTCATCATCGGATTTATCCTGCGGGAGGAGGAGCAACTGATACCGCGCGGACAAACCGTGCTCCGGAGCGGGGATCGATTGATCGTTATTGCTCTGCCAGATTCCCAGAGCGAAGCCTTGAAAGTGCTGACCGGCGATGCATCGTAATCCGGGAAAATCCGTGACAGGAGATTCGTATCTCAGGAGCCGGTATGGAGTAATCCTGGGGTATATCGGGCTTATCATGATGATAAGCAGTCTATTTTTACTTCTACCACTGAGTGTGTTATTCGCATGGCCGGCAGAGAAAGAGTTGGCTTTTGCATTCCTGGTTCCGGCTGGCAGCCTCCTTGGTATCGGGCTGCTCCTGTGGTTCTTTTTCAAGCCGCCTCCCGGTACCGATCTGACGCTGGAAGAAGCGCGGGTGTCCGTCCTGCTCAGCTGGATAGCCTTATTTATCTTCTCTGCATGGCCATTCTACCTCGGGGCGGATATGTCATGGACACTTGCCCTGTTTGAGGCGGTAAGCGGATGGACGACTACCGGACTGACTGTGGTGGATGAACAAAGCACGCTCCATATTTTCCTCCTCTGGCGAAGCATTATGCAAGTGGGAGGAGGAGCAGGGCTGGCAATCCTGATGCTGGCATCCGTCACCGGTCCTATCGGTCCTTCTCTTGGGCGGGCTGAAGGACGACAACAGCTTGTACCAAATGTCAAAGCCTCAGCAAAGGTGGTTTTGATTCTGTATGTCGGATATATCGTCATTGGCATTCTCGGATATTCTCTGGCGGGACTTGGATTCTTCGACGCCGTAAATCACTCTCTTGCGGCTGTATCGACGGGAGGATTTTCAACGAAAGGCGCCAGCATTGGCCATTGGAATTCCATCGCGGTCGAAGCCGTCTCTCTCCCCTTGATGATTCTCGGAAATCTGAATTTTCTGGTTGCCTGGCTGATCCTGCGTGGCAAAATTCGGGCAGTCTCAAAGAATGGAGAACTCCGCTTCTTCACGTGCCTGCTTCTGCTCGTCATACCTTTGCTCTTTTTTCTCACTGTGCAGGGAATATATCCCAGCCTCGGGAAAGAGATTCGGGTCGCGGTGTTCGAAACTGTTACTGCATTGACTACCACCGGATTTACATCCACTAGTTATCAGGGATGGAATGCAGTTGGGATGTTTCTCACTATTGTACTCATGTTCATCGGGGGTGGAACCGGCTCCACTGCCGGCGGAATCAAACAATTTCGGATATATCTTTTGTTCAAGTCTATCTATTGGGCAATACGTCGCGAGTTGCTGCCGCGCTCAGCCGTGGAATTCAATTCTGTCTGGGAAGGAGATAATGAAATCCAGGTGTCAAAGAACCTCCAGGTCCGTGTCGGAGGATATGCTTTTCTCTATCTGGTTGCGATCGGAGTCGGGGCGACGGTGTTGATGGCACACGGGTACGGGTTCATGGAGTCCCTATTCGAGTACGCCTCAGCCCAGGGAACCGTCGGGCTTTCGGTCGGTATTACCGGGCCACAAGCCCCACCCGGCGTTCTCTATACCGAGATGGTCGGGATGTTTCTGGGGAGATTGGAATTTTTGGTCATCCTGATCGGTATTGTGAAACTATCCCGGGATGTCCCGTCCTTAGTCAAATCATCCCGCGATGTGGACACACCAGAATGAAGCGGGAAACGATAATGGAAATCGAACTGACGATTCTCGAGGAAGACGACCTGCTTTATCGATTTCAGCATAGTAAACTGACTCTGCCCGAATACACTCCCGTATACGATATTCCCCTGACTTTGCAGGACAAGGAATCTATGTATGATTTCATCAAAACTATCAACTATGGCATGAATGATTTGACAAAATACAGCACAAACAGGAATACAAACTTTCAACGATTTATTATAGATATTCGCTCAATATTCATTTATAATTTTTTGGTGAATTCGAATGGTAAGAGGTGGTAGCTAGATGAATCAACAGTCTTCACAGTCGGAAGCGGTTCAGTTAAATCGTGACTTGAGTCTTTTTGACATCACCATGATCGGCGTCGGTGCCATGATTGGCGCCGGGATTTTTGTGTTAACCGGAGAAGCCGCCGGAGTCGCCGGTCCGGCGCTGATCCTGAGCTTCGCCCTGAACGGGATCGTCACCATATTTACGGCTATGGTCTACGCTGAACTCGGGTCAGCTATTCCGGAAGCCGGCGGTGGATATCTCTGGATAAAGGAAGGACTGCCCGGCGCCAACGCCTTCCTTGCCGGCTGGATGAGCTGGTTTGCCCACGCGGTCGCCGGGGCACTGTATGCGCTGGGATTCGGGGCGTTCATCTTCGAATTATTGCGCATCCTGGATGCCCCGCTGCTCCAGTACGGGATTGACCTGACCATGGGCAAGAAACTGTTCGGTACAGGCATCGCAGCCATCTTTGCCTATATCAATTTCCGGGGCGCCAGCGAAACCGGGATGGCGGGCAATATTGTGACGGTGTCCAAGGTTTTGGTCATCGCAATTTTCTGCTTTTTCGGACTGAAGTTTATGTTTTTCCCGGATTGGTGGTTCTCCTTTGGAACAGGCGGCGGTATGGGCACCTCCCAGCTGCAGCCGTTCATTCCGGATGAGACCGGCTGGATGGGGATCCTCTCCGCCATGGGACTCACATTCATCGCGTTCGAAGGCTACGAAATCATCGTTCAGGCTGGCGAAGAGGTGGTCGAGCCGAGGAAAAACATCCCCAAGGCGGTATTCTGGTCCCTGGCTATCGTGGTGCCAATCTATATGGTGGTCGCCTTTGTATTGGTGGGGGCTTCGCAGTCAGAGCTCCTTATCCAGGCATTGGAAGCCATAGATGCGCATATTCCCGGAGATATTTCCGCCCAGGTTGCCAACTGGAAGATCCTCCGGCACGTGGGGGAACTCGGGCTTGCCCGGGCTGCCGCCCAGTTCGTGCCCTACGGCGCTGTGTTGATATTGGCGGGAGGCGTATTGTCGACCATGTCAGCCCTGAATGCCACCACCTTCTCCTCCACGCGGGTTTCATTCGCCATGGGACGGGACAAAAACCTGCCGGATCTGTTTGCCGCGATTCATCCGGATCGCCGGACGCCCCACTACGCGCTGTTATTTACCGCAGCGTTGATCATCTTTATGGTATTGTTCGTTCCGATTACGACGGTAGCGGCTGCGGCTGATATCATGTTTCTGCTGCTCTTCCTCCAGGTGAACATCGCGGTGATCACCATCCGGAAAAAATACGGCGACAAGCTGGCGTACGGCTACCTGATGCCGTTTTATCCTATAGTCCCCATTATCGGCATCGTAACCAAATTCGCCCTCGCCCTGTTTATGTTTGATCACTATCCGGAAGCGTGGTTCTACGTGTTGATCTGGCTGGCGGTCGGTTTTGGTCTGTACAGGATGTATGCCAAAGGCAGGGAGCGGGAAAAGGCAGCCACGCCGGTCCTGGCGGAAGAAAAACCGATTGAAACCAAGCAGAAAACTGTCCTCATTCCTGTGGCGGATCCCGAAACAGCCAAAACCCATATCGACCTCGGAGCCCGGATCGCCCGTCACTCAGATAGTCAAATCCTTCTCCTGCATGTGGTTACCGTACCATCACAGCTCCCACCCAGAGCCGCAAACAGATTTGTTGAAGATGCCCGCCCAATCCTGGACAGCGCCCGAAAGTACGCCGAACAATATGACCTGCCCGTCAGCACCCAAATCCGGGTGGGACATAAACCGGCAGCGGCTATCATTTTTACGGCTCAGGATAAAAACACCGACTATCTGATCATGGGCTGGAAAGGAACAGTCCACAGGGAGAAAACCGTCATCGGATCCAACATTGACATGGTGATGAAGGAATCCAATACCCATGCCATTGTGATGCAGCATGACGGTGATGAAGAGATAAAAAGGGTTCTGGTTCCGGTGGCGAATCCGAAAACGGCGCCCCTGGGACTTGCGGTCGCCTCCCTGCTGGTGGAGGAAAAGGCTGATACCGTCATCGATGTGTTGCACGTTTCCAGAGAAAGTCTGAACGAAGAGGAACGACAAGAATTCCGGAAACAGGTGTTCCGGTTTGCCCGGGAGAAAGAGGGCAGCCAGGAGGCGCTTATCGCAGATTCCTCCCGCTTCTCATTTCAGTTCATTGATAATTCGGAACCGGAGCAAACAATTATCCAACACTCTGAACAGTACGATCGGATTGTGCTCGGCACCAGCCAGGACGAACTGTTCCGGCGGAAAGTGTTCGGACGCACTCCGACCCGGCTGGCGGAACGATCCCGATGTCCGGTAGTCTTCGTCCGGCCGAAACAGCCGGATTTCAAATTCGAGATGCAGGATTTCTTCCAATTCTTCCGGGAGCTGGAAGAGATGGGACACCCGGAAGATTCCTCAGAAAATGCGTCACAAGGAGAGTAGACCATGTCCTACGAAGATCTGGAAGAACACAATATTTTCCTCCCGGAAGAGCACTGGGACGAACTGGATCTGTCCAGTTCAGTTAACCAGCCACTTCTGCTGCTAACTATCCTCATTGGCTTGCTCGCGTGTACTCTGATGGTGCTGGGCAGCGGCGAATCGTTAACCTGGATGGGTGCCGGTCTGTTCATCATCTTTTTATACGCGTTTACTCTGGTCTCCAATACCGGAATTGACAACCAGAACCGCACTGTGGATGAGGTAATGGAGGAAGACGATTGATGGGTCGGTCTGGTGCAGTGAACTGACATCCTGGTGCTCAGAAACAAAACCGACACCTCATACCGTTAAATTGAGCTCCCCGGCTTTACATCTGAGGTTCCTGCTTTGACTTTGTCATTAGGCAAAATCCCGCCCAGACAACCATTCATCCACATGTTTTTTCGGAAAGTGGGTTAGAGCCCATACAACAAGGAATACAAAAGCGCCCTCCGACCAAACCGGTTCCTCATCAGCAATAGGCTGAGTCAGTTTGACATCCTTCTCAATTTTATTGCAAACGCATTCTCTGCCAAATGAATCCTCTAGCTCTTCAATGTCTCCGTCAACCACCGTACCATCAGTCGGACACCGACCCCGGATGCCCCTTTGGGTATGTACGGACGGTCCTCTTTCCACCATGCCGTACCGGCGATATCCAGGTGAGCCCACGGGGTTTCGCCGACAAATTCCTTCAGAAATGCACCAGCAGTGATAGAGCCTGCGCCCTGGCTCCCGAGATTTTTCACATCAGCTACGTCACTTTTCATGTGTTGGGAATACTCTTCCCACAATGGCAGCTGCCAGCACCGTTCCCCGGTATATTCCCCAGCATCGATAATTCCGTTGATAAGCTCATCGTTATTGCCCATCAATGCGGAGGCGTGATGTCCCAATGCCACAACAGCAGCGCCAGTCAGCGTTGCAAAGTTGACCATATATTTTGGTTCGAACTCCTTTTCCGCATACGCCAGTGCATCGGCAAGTGCCAATCGACCTTCTGCGTCCGTATTCAGGACTTCAATCGTTTTACCGTTATAAGCCTTCAGGATATCCCCCGGTTTGTAGGCACGTCCATCGGGCATATTTTCCGTCGCAGCCACAATTCCGATGACATTTGTTGCCGGTTTGAGCTCAGCAATCGCATACATAATTCCCAGGACAGCTGCGCCACCACACATGTCGAACTTCATATTGTACATAGACTTGGACGGCTTGATTGAAATTCCTCCGGTATCAAATGTGATACCTTTTCCCACAAATGCAACAGGTGGTTCTCCATTTTCTCCACCATAGTATTCCAGTACAATCAGTTTCGGTGGTTCATCTGCACCTTTGGCCACGCCGGCAAATGCGCCCATCCCCATCTGCTCGAATTCGTTCCGGTCATACACCCGATACTTAAATCCGCCGATCTTTGCGATTTGTTCGGCCTCTTCCGACAGACGCGAAGGCGTCATAACATTGCTTGGATGCAGTGCGATATCACGCACGAAAGCCGTGGCCCGGGCGACAGCACTCCCGGTGGTAATCGCATCGTCAACGTCGCCATCTGCCAGAATTGTTGCTTTCTTTGCAATGAATATCTTATCCGTGTCCCGGGTTTTATATTCCGTAAATTGATAGGAGCCGAGTATGAGGCCCTCGGTTAATGCCTGCGCTACCTCCGATTCGGATACCTCTAATTTTTGCAAGCCGAACAATTCGACGGCAAAATCCTTGATCCGGCGCTTCTGCGCTTCCCGCACCGCATGCCCGCCGGCCTGCCGCACCTTGTCCAGGGTGTAGGCCTCTCTGGTACCTAATCCCAGTAGTAATACACGGCTGACCGGACTTTGCCCATCGAAATGCAGCATTTCGGTCTGACCGAACTCTCCCTGAAAATCCTCCTGCTCAAGCAGCATCTGAATCTGGTCACCAAATGCCTCGTTATACTGCAGTTGATAATCTGACAATTCTTTATCATCAAAAATTCCGAGGCATAATAGCGACCATTCCCCGGTCGTGATCTCCGGTGTACTACTCGTTATTGATTCCAAATGTGCCATATTTCCCCTTTTTTTAACTCAGATTTGTTCTTAGTGCGGCGAATGTAATAATAGCTGAACGATTGCCCAACTGGAATTTTCGGTATTGGAAATGGAACGATATGAGAAAGAGAAAAATTCTAGTCAGAGAGCGGGACGAGGGTTTGTTGCTCAGGAATCTGATCGGTCGCCACCCAAAGACTGAGATCCTTGTCTGAAATACCAAACATCTTTTTCATCGTGGTCTCTTCGCCCTGCAATAATTTCGTAAGGCGGCGGGTAAAACTGACGGCAATATACCTGTAGATGGCATTTTCAGTCATCCGAAATAGTGTTTGTCTGATGATTGAGGGATGATGGCCCTCTCCCCGTATTCTGCTGACGTAATCGGTCAGAATAAAATGGAAGCCCAGGTAACCGGTGCCACCCCTGGTTTCCATAAGATATTTAAACTGAAGTCTTCCCTGATTGTAATGATTGGGATGTACCAGCCCGCCGTTTTGAATTTGCATGGTAATATGGGACTCATTGCCGTTCGCAGAGCTCCAGATTCCAGAGAACCAAAGCAAATTTTTCCCGCCTATCGTACTCTTCAGCACAGCATCCGGCGGATTATAAATACTTCGTACGAGGCCGGAGAAAACGTGATCCACATAGGCAAAATATAGACGTGCCGTCATATGTAAATTATCGACGGAGAGCGGTTCGTCAATCGATAGGAGTGCTTTGGGAACATACAACCAGTGATGTGCAGTGATCTTTCCGCCATAAAACTGGATTTCGAAATGGGTAGTTTCCATGGTATTGATCCCTATTAAACCATCCCTTGCCTTTGACTACTGAGAAGAAATGTATCCGACTTACCAGAATCACAAATACTCAAACACACAGCTCAGGCGTAAGCACTCAAAATCCGCCGGCATCCACCCGGTAGAGGAATTGGCGCAGCAACGAATTAAAATGCTGCGATTTTTCCATGTTAACCATATGCCCTGCATCATCCAACTGGTGCCACTCTACACGTTCTAATTTTGATGCAAGGGTTTTGGCGATACTTCGAAAATCACTGCGGTCCCCCTGTCCCGTCACTACGCTGACCGGGCACCTGATTTTTCGGAGCCGGTCGCTGACGTTATCTCTGGATTTAATCTGCATATTACCATGCAGCAACGGCATTCCAGAGAAGGAAGTCGCCATCTTTCTGAGAAGTGCGGCATGTTCCCTCATGGTCCGGACTTTGGCGAACATGGGATCATTCAGCCAGTATTGTCGCAGGTTTTGCCGGAGCGTCCGTAAATTTCCCGCCTGCTGAATCCGATTCATTGTTTCCTTCCATGCTCGGGACCATTCGTAGCCAGCCAGGGCCGGTGATGCCAGTGCTAAACCGCTGACCCGTTGCGGATACCTGGCTGCAAATTCCAGCGCCACCGCTCCACCCAACGACAGTCCCACCAGGATAGCATTGGGAAGGTGCAGGGCGTTCAACAGTGCGGAAACGTCACCAATGTAGGTATCCAAGGTATACGGCTCCTCGGGTGCGTCGGAATATCCGTGTCCCCGAAAATCCAGTCCGAGCACCAAATTTTCATCACGAAATACATCGTACTGAGCCTGCCACATCCGACTGTCAAAAGTCAGGCCGTGGAGGAATACAAGAGCGGGCCCGCTCCCATATTGCTGGTAATGCAACCGATAATGTGGCAATTCGATATATGGCATTATTGTGATTATTCTCTTGTAATTCGCCTCTAAACATGATAGTATTTTACCAACTAATCAACAACACATATTAAAACATTTCAAAGTTGTAATCCGGATCATATCCTGCTGGGTTTATTTCGGATAAATTGCTCCAAATCAGGGGAACTTCATATGGACAGAAAATTTCGTCCAGTCTTATACATAACTCTAGGTGTCATTATACTGTTTGCGATCGTTCTGTACAGACCGGGACGTACAACTGCCCCCACCATGCCCTCCAACATGCAGCTCCCGGATGCCGGCGTTTATGCATCGTTGGTAGAACGGCTCTCCAAAGATGGATATGACGATTCGACACTCAGACAACTGTATTCTCCCGGGAATGACGTCTTTTATGAGCGGGTCACTAAAGTACATCTAAAACATCGCGAGCGCTCAGATCCTTATGAAAAAATGTATAATGATCGCGCCATTCGGTCGATCCGGGAGTTCAGAGCGCAACATCAGGAAATCTTTGAATCAGTTGACGAACAATATGCCGTTGATCCGGGAGTCATTTCCGCCATTTTATATGTGGAATCCCGGTTTGGGCAATCCGCCGGAACCCATCCGGTGGTGTATGTCTTCAGTTCTATGGCGCTGGCCGGTGAAGACTGGAACATCAATGCATTAGTTGATGAAATGGAATCGGAACTGGCGCACCTGTCTGAAAACGAAAGAGGAGAGAAAATAGCCTACCTTCGCAGACGGGCTGAGTCGAAATCATCCTGGGCATACGACGAATTGAAATCGTTGCTGGATATAAACCGGTCCCATAACGTTGACATTTTGGATCTCCGGGGTTCCTGGGCCGGGGCATTCGGGATGCCGCAATTTTTACCGTCCTCTTTCAGAGCATATGCCGTTGACGGCGATGGAGACGGACAGATCGATATTACTCAACCGGCGGATGCGATTAACTCGGTCGCGCATTATCTGTATAGAAACGGCTGGCGTGGACGAATTACGGAGAACAAAAAACGCAAAGCGGTGTGGAGGTACAATCACTCCTGGTATTACGTGGATCTGATTATGAAACTGTCAGATGCGGTCGAGTCATGAACGGCCGAATGAAAGTGTTCGAGTGTTAAAGTGTTTCCCAAAGGGATCCCTTCGGGGCAGGTGTTCAGGTTTAAAACCGGGCTTCAGTGTTTTAGTGTTACTGTGTTTTGGTTGTTGGGAGACCAATGTCCCATTCAAACAAAAAAACGGACGCCCAGTAGGACGCCCGTCGTCAAGACTTAAGGCAGTGTGAGTTCTGCGCTGTCAGCGATTCTTCCGGAGCTGAACCACTTTCTGTGTTAAATCCACCACCCGCATCGCATAGCCGGATTCGTTGTCGTACCATCCCGAAATCTTTATAAAGTCATCCCGAAGGACACTTGTGAGCGGTGCGTCATAAATCGCTGAGAAGCGATTTCCGATAATATCCACTGAAACTAGCGGTTCTTCGTTGTACTGGAGATACCCCTTGAGTTTAGTTGCCGAGGCTTCCAGAAATGCTTTGTCCACTTCTTCCTTGGTCACCCCCTGCTCCAACTCCAGAGAAAGATCTACGATAGAACCATCGGGGATTGGTACGCGATATGCCATGCCATCGAGTTTTCCGTCCAGCTCCGGAATAACCTTACCCACGGATTTCGCGGCACCGGTTGAGGTTGGAATAATCGACAGTGCGGCAGACCGCGCCCTGCGCATATCGCGATGCGGATAGTCGAGCAGCCTTTGATCCATGGTATAGGCATGTACCGTAATTAAATATCCGTGACTGATCCCAAATGCATCGTTCACTACCTTTGCGAGAATTGCGGCGCAGTTCGTAGTGCAGGAGGCATTGGAGATAATTTTTTCTTCGCCGGTGAGTTTGTTATCGTTGACTCCCATCACAACAGTGGCGTCAATTTCATCTTTGGCAGGAACCGTCAGTACAACTTGCGATGCACCGGCGTCAAGATGCTGCTCCAATTGCTTCCGCTGGCGAAACACGCCCGTCGCTTCAATGACCACATCCACATCAAGATCTCCCCAGGGAAGTTTGGAAGGATCTTCTTCTGAAAGGATTTTTATATGATCGTTATCTACGGTCAGGATATCGTCCTCCACCGAAATTTCCCCGGGATATACACCATGAACCGAATCGTATTTCAAGACGGTAGCCAGACTTTGCGTATTACAGAGGTCATTGATACCAACGAAATTCAATTCAGCGTTAGTCTGTTTAGCGGCACGCAAAATGGAACGGCCCACTCGTCCGAATCCATTTAATCCGACACGAATACTCATACGGGATTCATCCTTTCGTTCAATCTGATTTTTTAATGGTTATAACCGGGTGGTGTTAATTTGACATAGTATGAATTTAGAAAGCGCGGCCCTGATTCCAAATCGTTAATTCGGAAATGTGAGCCCCCGCAAGGAAATCCATATCTCAACTCTCCTGAATTATTGTATATTCCGATTACAAATTTATCCACCACTAAGCAGACAAAAGCATGTACTACCTCATTATCGGCATCGGAATTATCGCCGCGTCGTTCGCAGCCATTTTCATTAAAATCGCAGACGACGCCCCGGCGCTGATCATTGCGGCCTACCGGCTGGCCCTCGCTACATTAATAATGACACCATATGCCGCGTCCCGCCTTAAAAAGCAAGCTGGCCGATTCACCCGATCCTCTCTGAAATGGAATATCTTATCCGGCGTTTTTCTTGCATTGCATTTTGCGACATGGATCGCCTCACTGAAATTTACCTCGGTAGCGCGCAGCGTTATCCTGGTATCGACTAATCCATTATTCGTTTCCGTACTGGGTTGGGTTTTTCTGAAAGAAAAGGTCAAGCCGCTGGTGGTCATCGGAATAATCGTCAGCTTCGCAGGCATCGTGATTATGAGCCTGGGAGAACTCACCGGCGTACAGGCAAGCTTTACCGGCGATGCCCTGGCACTCTCAGGCGCCTTTTTCGCTGCCATCTATCTGTTGACAGGGCGAAATGTACGTCAGACAATCTCGGCCACCACTTACTCATATATCGCCTACGGGATTGCAGCAATCGTACTTGTGGGAATGTCTCTGACTGCCGGATTGCCGTGGACAGGGTATTCGCTCACCACATGGAGTATGTTCCTCCTGCTGGCCATCGTCCCGCAGATTATCGGTCACACCTCATTCAACTATGCGCTTCGCTATGTCCCTGCAGTCATCGTGGCTCTGGCCATCCTTGGCGAGCCGATTATGTCCTCGACACTGGCGTGGTTTATCCTCGGTGAACAGGTGCATGTAAATACTTTCTACGGCGGAGTACTCGTACTTATTGGGGTATTTTTAGCGGTATATCGGCAGGAGCAAAATTAGCCAGTGGATACTTTCGCTGTGTTCTCAGTCGGATCTTAACAGTTTAAATAGCCGCTTTCCGATATCGGTATTGTCATACACGCCGCTGAAATGTTCAGCGCCCGGACCAATCGCAAATGCCGGGATCATCTGACCGGTATGACCATCAGATGTCCAGCCAAATTCCATGCGTCCCTTCTGAGCCGTCGGACCGTAGTCGACATTAACACCTTCTCTTTCATGCCCTGAAACGCCATAGCCTATCGCCATACCGCCAGTCTCGTGATCCGATACCCAAAGCACAAGCACGTCCGGATGGGATTCACGGTAATCCAGCATCCATTTCAGCGCGCTGTTCATATCCTGCATTTCGGCGACGACTTCCGGACCGTCATTGTCGTGTCCAGCCCAGTCTACCTGAGAGGCCTCCACCATAAGAAAAAAACCGTCCTCGTCATTGTCGAGAATTTCTGTGGCGGTTTGTGTCATCTGTGCTAATGAGATATCACGCTTTGAGGCAGTCGGCATTCCCTTCTTTGCGAAAAGCCCAATGAGTTTTTCGGTGGACTGTGTATTGACCGATTCTAGCGTCTGCTTCGTACTGATGTACCGGTAACCGTCCTCTTGCATTTGTTTGGTGAGGTCCCCGGAATCATTTTCTGCAAAAAACTGCTGGCCGCCACCAAGCATCACTTCGATTCCGGCGACTGCCTGTTGCCGGGCAATCTCCATTTCATTGTCACGATCTTCCACATGGGCGCTGAACGTGGCGGGCGTCGCATGCGTAATCTGGCTGGTAGCAACCAATCCCGTGGCTTTGCCCTGCTTCTCTACGAGTTCGAGCACAGTCTGAATCCGGGTGCCATCCGGGAGCATCGCCACCATTCCGTTGTTGGTTTTCTGTCCTGTAGCAAAGGCTGTCCCGCCGGCAGCCGAGTCTGTAATCAATTTATCGTTAGCGTGCGTTGTAAACAGTCCAACCACCGAAAACCGTGAAAACTGAAAATCCTCCTCGGCATATCGCAACGAAGTAATCTGCGAGACACCTGTCCCATCACTAATTACCAGGATGACCGATTTGGGCTTGTCGGCTCCGACTATCACCGAGGCTGCAATCAGAAACACCGCACATACAACCCCCGCTTTCCGAAAATATAAAGTCATTATTATTCCTCCGGAGGTACGATTTTTACAAATCGCCGTTTGCCGACCTGGAGGACAAATTCATCCGTGATCTCAATATTCAGGCCGAAGTCTTCCACCTGTTCTCCATCGATGCGCACACCGCCCTGTTTGATGAGCCGCCGCGCCTGGGAGTTGGAATCCGCAAGGTCCGCCCCAGTGATGAGATGGACGATCCACGCTTTGCCGTCCTCGTCCGTCTCCGGCGTAAACTCCGGAATATCATCCGGGACTTCCTTCTTTTTGTGTACCAGGTCGAACTGCTTCTCGGCTTCCACACCCTTTTCTCTATCGTAATACAATGCAACCAGTTCCCGCCCAAGCCGGCGCTTCAGGTTCATCGGATTGACAGAGCCGGTGTCCAGTTGTTCTTTAATAGATTCCAATTCGTCCCCGGGAATATCCGTCAACAGTTCAAAATATTTGTAGATTAGATTGTCCGGGATAGACATGGTCTTTCCAAAGATCTCTTCAGGTGGATCTTCAAGGGCGATATAGTTGTCCAGCGACTTGCTCATTTTTTCCACGCCATCAGTCCCCTCCAGGAGCGGCGTCGTCAGGATAGCCTGGGCTTCCTGACCGTATGCTATTTGGATAGTGCGCCCTACCAGAAGGTTGAAGGTTTGATCCGTACCACCGAGTTCAATATCCGCGTCCAGTTCCACCGAGTCCATCGCCTGTGCGAGCGGGTAAAGAAATTCATGTACACTGATCGGCTCGCCGGCCTTGTATCGTTTTTCGAAATCGTCCCGCTCCAGCATCCGTGCAACCGTGTAATTACTGGCCAGCTCGATGACGTCCCGGAAGGACATCTCCTCCAGCCACTCGGAATTATACACAATTCTGGTTTTGTCCGGGTCAATGATTCTGGAGGCCTGTTCAAAATACGTCCGACCATTAACGCGGGTCTCCTCCAACGTCATCGGCGGACGCGTTTTATTACGTCCGCTGGGATCCCCGATAGTGGCCGTAAAATCACCGACAACGAGAATAACCTGGTGTCCGCAGTCCTGAAACTGGCGTAATTTCCGCAAAACAACCGTATGTCCCAGATGAATGTCCGGGCGGCTTGGATCCAGGCCGAGTTTCACCTTCAGCGGCGTATTTGTCTTTATGGAGTCCTTTATTTTTTCTTCCAGTTCCTCTTCCGGGATGATACTGACGGCGCCCCGCCGGTACAGTTCCATCTGTTCTTCCACGCTGGGAAATTGCCTGTCTGCAGTCAAAATTTCCATCTCCTTAGTTGTATTTCTTCATGGCCCGATCCATCTCGCGCCGGGCATCCCGTTCCTTCATATCCTGTCGCTTGTCAAATTTCCGCTTTCCGGTACCGATGCCTATTTCCACCTTGGCATATCCGTCCCGAAAGTACATGGAGAGCGGGACAATAGTATTGCCACGGATATCGGTCTGCTTTTTCAGCTGCCGGATTTCCCGCTTGTGGAGCAACAGTTTCCGGTCCCGCCGGGGATCCGGGCGATCGTGCTCTCCGGTATGCTTATACGGCTTGATATAGGAGCCGATCAGGAACACTTCACCATCAATCACCCGGGCGTACGCTTCGGACAGACTCGCTTTCCCATCCCGCAGCGATTTCACCTCGCTTCCGCGGAGTGCGATGCCGGCCTCGTACGTCTCGTGGATAGTGTAATCGTGCCGGGCTTTCCGATTTCTCGAAATAATCTTTATGTTGTCTTCAGCCATACATTCCCCTTGTTTACAAAGAATAAGAATTTATCGGGCGGCCCTGCTAAATTCAATATTTAATATTGGACTTCCCCGGTGGGCATTGTATATTTTCATCGCTCTTTGAGAGATCAGCCGAGGTGGCGCCCCGACCAGTCGGGACTGTTACAAGTCTTGAGCTACTGGCGACTACGACATTACTTTTGATAGTCGACGGGCAGTCACAATTTATTTGCCGAGGTGGCGGAACTGGCAGACGCGCTAGGTTCAGGGTCTAGTGTTCGCAAGGACGTGCGGGTTCGAATCCCGCCCTCGGCACTTTTTCCCCTCCTTTCATCACCTCTCCAGTGTTAAAGTGTTCGTGTGTTCAAGTGTTCGGGTTAAAATCGTGTTATAGGTGTCTAGTGTCCGGAGTCTATCCTCTCCTGTCCTTCGCAGTTTGCATACTTCGATATTGGTTCGCTGCGACAAATTGGAATTCCTTCCCCAACCCGATCCCTCCGGGATACCCTGGGCTATCGTCACCCACCCTTTCTCCCTTCTCCTTTTTCCTTATACCCTTATACCACAATACCCCTACACCCGTTTCTTCTTTTCCGGAGTCCGGTTTTATATTTCTTCCTTCTTCATTTTGCATTCTTCAATTCGGGCAGGGAGGTTGGGCACTTCGACATTGGATATTGGACTTACTGTCTCAACGGGATCCCCAAGGGACGGTTGGATAGTAATTGTTCAGACTTCTCCAGTCTCCGCCGGAGCAATTCGAAGAACCGCTCCGGACTGTCACAACAATCAAATAGCACCTCCTGAGACAGAGCCATACACAATTTTTCCTGCACTCCATCAGTAAAGAGTTGCGCGTCGATTTCGTTACGTCTACCTTTATTTTTCTTCCGGGGACCTGGAAAAATATTGCCCATGCGATCCTTTAAACCATATCTCTGTGCGGCTCTGTTTGTGTTATTATTGCCTTCAGGCATACGTGCCGAATTTTTAATGTCAACACGGGGCTACGTGACGGTCGCCCCGTATATACACGGGCAGTTTCCGGCAACGGATCTCTTACCCGGATATAGGGCGGACTTCAAAGCCCAAGTGAATTTCTATCGCTGGGACAGGATCTATCTGTCAGGAACGACAGGCAATGAGACACTGATGCACCGGCCACCCGACTCGTTCTCCCAACTCAGCCTGGATCGACTCCGGTACTATCTTGCACCGGAACTCCGGTATCAGGGCGAACGATGGTTTGTGAAAACCTCGGTGAAGCGGGAGAGCATCAACAAGGTTAGTGGCGTGGATCCGAAAAAGATCTACTGGTGGAACAGTGCCATGATTGGATTTGGATCTCGGGGATCGACACAGTTACATCTGCGGGAGCGATATTTCCGGATGGACTCCGGGATTCTGAATCTCTGGGATGGACAGATAAATGCCGGCAAATTTATTGATGCGCCCGGAACAATTTGGTCGGCGCGCCGGCATCCATACCGCTATGAAATCTATGGAAACCTCCGGTATCACGTTGGCATTATCAGGAATTGGGCGTTCTACGCCACACTCTACGGACACCGGTGGTTTACCGGGACCGTCAGTGGTGAGCACAAGGTCACCGTCACCATGAACTGTCTGTACCGGGGTGCAGCCAGCGGCGCCGGGCTGTTCTATACCTACGTCATATCTGATACCTTCGTACCGGATAATGAAGATAAATTCGGCGCGCTGGGTATCAGGATTGTCTTTTGACCTGTCGCCAGACATTCTCCGGAAATGGATAAATTGCATTATATAGTCCAATGATATCGGAAACATTAAAACGACAGATTCCAGTGATTGCTCTTCTCTGGTGGCTTGCACTGCAGGGTATTGCCTCGCATGCACACAGCGAGGTTCTGGTGCAGACCCACGGTTATATGAGTATTGCGCCGTATCTTCATGGTACGGTTGCTTCACAGGGGATTACGCCGACCTATCGCTCAGACTATATGGCGTTTGTGGATATCCTGGAATGGCGCGGATTCCGGTTTAATTATCTCCTGGGAAATTCCACGATTCTCGGGACATCTTCAACCGAACGCATTCGCCTGGACCGGATACGGTATATGCTTTCTCCGGGCTTTCGGTACGAGTTCGGAAACTGGCAGATTCGTGGCCGGTATCAACACGAATGCCTTCATACTATTGATCGTCCGGAAATTGAATATCCGGGCTTTACCCGCGGCTCCATCTGGTGGAACAGTTATCAAATTGGCATCGGGAGTAAGGGCTCCTCCCATATCCATCTCCGGAAAAAATATCTTGAGCCGGGGAACCGGTTCATAAACGCCTGGGATGGCCAGGTCAACGTTGGAAAATACGTCCCACCGGCGGGCACGGCAAATACGGGCCGTAGCCACAATTTTCACTCCGAACTATTCAGTAATCTCCGATACCATATCGGAATGTTTAACGACTGGGCGGCATTCGTGAACCTTGGGCAACATCTCTGGCGCAAAACCGACGATACCTATGAGCAGCGGTGGACGTTGACGGTTAACCTGTTCCGGCGTGGGAAAGACAAGTTCGCTGGGATTTATTATACTTACGTAATCAGGGACACCTTCTCCCCGGACAATGAGAATAAAACCGGCGCAATTGGGTTAAAAATATTGCTATAATACTCGTGACCATGAACTTATCACCCAAAGTAATTATTTATCTCAGTATCGGGAAACTTACTCACCTTGAATAACATTTCGGTGAAATTGCAGGTAAAAAACCGTTTTCCCCTCTCCCGAATGGTGCTGGCTGTTATTTTGCTCTGGATGCCCATTCAGGGTATATGTGGTTCGGACTCCTTATCCGCAGTAGACTTGCAGGATGGTGAGCCATCGTCCGCGTTTCAGTTTTCGGCCGGGTATTGGAACGATAATTTTTTATCGGTTGATGTGCTACGCCAGTTTTATCTCGAAGACGGTGATGATGATTATGTGACCGCCAGTTTCTGGGGTCAGGCGGCTGTGAAATACAAGGGACGGTGGTGGCTGCTGGACAGCTACCTCAATATTCTAACCAACATTGATCGGAATTACCGGACGGATTTGCTCACAATCAGACTTTCCACGGAAGAGCGATTCGAAAAAAGTACCTTGCAATATGGCGCCGGCATGATGTACAGAGGCAAATTCGGCGGGGCAAGTATACAGAACGGCTACCATAACCTGTTTGGGTACGGGGCGGTCGACCTTCCATACCTCGGCAACGAGATAGTGGGGCTTACAGCCTATGGAAAATATGATTACAGACTAAAGAGTGCCCGATTTTACCATTTCAATGCATTTGGGGAAGGTGGCCTGCGGACCGGGGGCAATCCGAGTAATCTTCGGGGAGGCATTGAGACGGAACTCCGCTACGGACTTTCCCGGATTCCGCTTACGATCAGAGGGGTGATCCGGACTGGATACACTCATTTTTTTAGTACATCACAGGTGCTTAATCCGATGTTTGATGACGGTATTTTACTGGGGGGAATGCTGGGTTTTACTCTCTTTGAACGGATTCAGGGCGGCTTCTGGCTGATTCAGAACCAATACGGTCAGAACGAACCGCACTTCGGTATGGCGTTTTCCTTCTCCGGGGATTTCGCTCGTCCCACCACCTTTAGCGAGGGGATATTTCCGTAACCAGGTAATGGTTATCCACTTGGCTGCGTTACTTGTGTGGTAAAGATTTCCTCGTTCCCGTTGATTTCGATGGAAAAAACAGCAAAGAATTCGGCATCCTGATAATTGTAGATGATGTCACCATCGATGGGATCGTTGGTATACTTCAGCGTGGCAAAGGAATTTCCGTCCACAGTATGCTCCAACGTCGTCGTTCCAATTGGAGACAATCCGACCGTAGCAATGCTGGGATCGGAATAAAAACTGTAAATCGTCGCCCTGCCCGGAGCAAAGGTATAATCGGTGGATGTTTGGTTCTCGATATCAATATGGATCTCCATTTCCATGATGTAGCGTCCCTGAGTATCACTCCCCCGAAACTGGAGCACCAGTTCCGGCTGCAATGAAGCCATGCTGTCACTGTCCAGAAAAAAAGTTTGTACTGCATAATCTGGTCGCTGGTTGGGATACGGAAGCGGCTCCAGCGAATTGGTACTTGCCGTGCCATCACATCCAGCGAGCGTTAGTAATCCCCCTAGCACCAAAGATAATGTGAACACGTGGAGTGAAAGTCTCTTCAATTTGCTCACGGCGTCTCCTGCCATATTTCCAATGATATCTCCACAACGCTATAAGTATACAGCCTGAAAATCCCCGTCGTCAAGCTGGGAACTGTATGAGGATAAATTCATCGGAAGTCATCAATTAATCGTCATCCGTGATAATTCCGGCCTCGGTGAGAATGCGGGCTTCTCTGCGGCCCTCTTCTTCATCAACAATGGAGAGTAAAATCCAGCCGGCGATAAACAGGATCACGATTGAACCGATACCGACCCGGGAGGCCAGGTTTTCCGAGAATCCCAGGAGATTTCTGGCCAGCAGTCCAACCCCGCCAATGAGTACCGGGCCCACAATGGCCGCAAATTTGCCGAGCATGTTATAAAAGCCGTAAAATTCGCCACTCTGGTTTTTTGGTATCAGCCGGGAGTAATAGGAACGGCTCAGCGCCTGGATGCCGCCCTGCACTAATCCAATCACTACTGCCAAAATGTAAAACTCAATAGTGCGGTTCATCATTGTGGCATACAGAGTTACGGCCAGGTAAACCCCGATAGCAATGTAGATAGATTTCTTCACGTCCCAGCGCTTCCCGAGATGCCCGAATGCCAGCGCCGCCGGGAAACCGACGAATTGGGTAATGAGCAACGCCACAATGAGCGACGACGCCTCGAATCCAATGGACATTCCGTAGTCCACGGCCATGCGGATGACGGTATCCACACCGTCAATGTAGAGCCAGTAGGCAATCAGAAAGGTAAAGAGCACCTTCATATGGCGAATTTTAGCGAAGGTATTCCCGAACTGCCGAAATCCGGCCACAACGAAATTGATATCGCCGGGAAGCTCGCGTTTGACTTCGGGTACCCATTTAATCAGTGGGATGGTGAACAGGCCCCACCAGACGGCTACGGTCAAAAACGAAAGTCGGACGGCCGTGGCTCCGTCCGGGATCCCGAACCAGCCGGGATTCAGATACATTAACACATTTACCAGGAACAACACTCCACCGCCAAGATATCCCAGCGAAAAACCTTTTGCCGAGACGTAATCAACGTTGTCATCATTGGAGACATCGGTCAGGAGTGAATCGTAAAAGATATTCGCTCCGGAAAACCCCAGGATACCTATAGCATAGAGAATCGATGCGAGCACCCAGTCCCCTTTATGGACAAAGAATAATCCGGCCGTCATCAATACACCGAGATAGGCGAAGGTGATCAGAAACCGCTTTTTCCAGGAGCCCTGATCCGCGATAGCCCCGAGAATCGGTGCCAGTACTGCCACGATTAACGACGCCATGGAGTTGGCCAATCCCAGCATCGCCGTGCTTTCGTTTACGCTGGCACCGGCGCTCCAATATTCTTTGAAAAAAACAGGAAAAAAACCGGCCATAACCGTGGTGGCGAAGGCCGAGTTCGCCCAGTCGTACATGCACCAACTGTTTATCTGCTTTTTATTTGCCATAATAAAAATCCTCAATTTCGATTGCTGGAGTCAATCAGGCTATCTTGAATGCTGGAGTCAATCAGGCCATCTTGAATGAAGAGTGAAACATACACGAATTTCTTCAGGAATGCACCGGAAAAACGATGAAAGGAGCAAGGAAAAAGGAGAAAGGTGGACAGCGTATCTGGTGAGATACGGGTCACATCAGCGAATGGCCAATAGTGAAGTGTGCAAAGAATACACCGAATGTGTTGGTAGTTCTCACTTGAGCGGGTGCTTGTTCGCTGTGGGTTGTCTGTTGTTTTTGTTATACCAGTATTTCGTGTTTTTCCCCGTCTCCCTCCTGCTTTCTCCTTTCTAGGCAACAACCGAGTAAGAGTAAGATTATCCCGAAGGGATCCCTTTGGGATGATTAAGATTAAGAATTACCTTGCTCTCTATTCCATTATACCTGATACCCTATACCCTTATACCTCTTTTTCTTTTCCGGTCTCTTGTCTCCAGCCTCCGGTTTTTCTTACACTTCATCACTTATCAATCTTCATTCTGAATTCTTCAATCGGAGCAGTATTTCAGCCATTTCTGACGGGATTTGACAAAATATTTTTACACCCTGATCCCACCAATAGATTGGTGGGCTGAAAGCAACCGCCCCTCTGGGGCTTGGCTTTTTCTACTTCTTCATTTTGCACTCTGCATTCTTCAATCGGGGCAGGGAGCCGGGCACCTGGACATTGGGTATTGAAAATTGGACATTGGATATTCATCTGTTCCGTTTTCCCTATACCTTATACCCTTATACCTTTATCCTCTTATCCCGTTTTTTCCTATCCCATCCCCTTTCCCTGTTTTCCGTTGTATTCTCTGCCCAAATGATCGATGTTAGGACAATATTCACTCACCTGATTAATACCAGCTACAATTAACATTGAGACACAGGATATTCCAATGACGCATAGACTCGTCTATCTGATAATGGCACTCGTGTTCACCTCAACTGTCGGATATTCTGCCACCGATGATGAGGAGACTGTCTCCGGCTGGAGTTTTGGAGGCGTGCCCGCCATCGCCTACAATTCGGACACCGGATTCAAATACGGCGCCGTAGTAAACCTTTACAACTATGGAGACGGTTCAACCTACCCGGATTACCTGTATTCCATCTATCTGGAGTGGACGCGCACTACGAAAGGGAGCGGGCAAAATATCATCTTTTTCGATTCGGAATACCTGATGCCGGCGGATATCCGGATCACCAGCGAACTGAGTTACCGGACTGAGCAAGCGCTTCCATTCTATGGTTTTAACGGCTATCAAACACAGTATCATCCGGACTGGGAAGATGAGGACGATCCCGCATATCGCAGCCGGGTCTTTTACCGGCATGAGCGGAACGTCGGGCGGTTTATGGTGGATTTTCAGCGAAAGTTACTCACAGATAACCTCCGGTGGATTGCCGGAACCGGATACTGGAACACCAATGTCGCTTCGGTCGATTTAGAGGAACTAAACGAGGGCAAGCCGGATGACGAACAACTTCCCAATATCCGGGAATTTTATGATCGATACGTAGATATGGGGTATATCACCGATGCCGAAACACATGGCGGGAATACTAATTACCTGAAAGCCGGGCTGGTGTACGATTCCCGGGATAACGAGCCGAATCCAATGCGTGGCATCTGGACTGATCTGATGCTGACTGCGGTGCCGGAGTTCCTGTTTAACGACTTTTCCTATACAACGCTCACGCTTACACATCGCCAATACTTTACAATTATCCCCGAGGATCTTTCATTCGCCTATCGGGTTGGATATCAAAGCGTGATCGGTGGCGATATCCCGTTTTTTATGCTCCCGTTTTACCAGAGTTCTTACAAGATTGAAGAGGGGCTGGGCGGCGCAAAATCACTCCGGGGTATTCTGAAAAACCGAATTGTCGGGAATTCCATCGGTTTTACTAACCTGGAATTACGCTGGAAATTTTACCGGGGAAAACTCTTTGGACAAAACCTTTACCTGGCCTTAAACGGCTTTGTTGATGCCGGACGATCATTCGGGGAATACGGGAATTCGGTCTATCAGAATACGCACGATCCATATCGCGAGGAATCACCCCACATTTCCTACGGCGGCGGATTCCGGATTGCCCTGAATGAAAATTTTATCGTCGCGGCCGATTACGGCATAGCCGCCGATCCGCAGGATGGTACCAGCGGATTATATATTAGTCTGGGGTATCTGTTCTGATGATGGGACAATCGCAGAGGGAAACAGTCGAAATCGACATAGGATTTATATCATATCGAGTCTTTTTCTTACGAAAAAAACTGTCGGTGACACTGGAAGCGATCACCGACAGTAAAAAATGTATGCTATAGTCAGTAAGTAATAGCCCTTACAGATCGTATCCGAATCCAAGGGCAATCACGTCAGACGTCTTTCCATATGTCTCCGCAAAATTGCCACTTTTGTCGTTTTGACCATCTTCGTAGAACGTTTTCGAATATCCCACGCTCAGAGCGATAACTTCCGATAACGCATACTCCAATCCCAATCCGAGTGAAGTCGAATTCAGACTATAGCTAAGATCCGATTGATAGGATTCTGTGGCGCCCGATTGTGAAGTCAGCCCACCAATACTGGCAGTAATGGCATCATTCACTTGATATTCGACGCCGAGTCCGGCTTCGAACCCGTTATTGACGTACTGCTCGTCCCCTTCCCAATCGACCCCTGAGTTCAGATAGTAGGTAAAACTCGCTTCGGTATGCAGTTTCGAATTCACTTGGTAGCCCACTCCGACAGCAATTAAGGCAGGCATATCGGACTGCACCTTCGCACCGTCCGGAAAGAGCCCGACGTCATCCGTCTCGGTGTCATTGGTCATTTCCAACTTGGTAATAGTCTCATAACGAAAGCTGATATTGGCATTATCTATCGGTCGGAATTGTGCGCTCAGAATTCCGGCGATGCCACTTCCTGTCCGAGCAGCATCAACTTCCTTATCTGCAAGTAAAGCACCTGCCTGCGCCGCTGCAATAGTTCCTGGCGGGCTACCGTTCGGGTTCTGAGAGGTATACAACGTTAAATCCCGTAAATACCCCTCATACGTATTCGAGGCATAGACATATCGAATCCCAGCAGCTACCGACAGATAATCAAGAACCTGGTATGAAACATTTCCCTGACCACCGAGATAAATGGAGGATCCGGTAAATTTCGCCTCAAGTGAATAACCGTTAATAGTTCCATATGGCGAAAGTTGCTGATCCAAGCTAGATGCCGGAATTCCCCTGGCTAAGTTTGCCAGCGTATACTCGAATGCCGGGAGCCCATCCGGGTACTCGGCGCTTCCACCACCTCCGATTGGCATAATTCCGCCTGAGACGGCCAATCCTCCCATATTATACGCGACATAGATATTGGGAAAGACGGGTGCCGTTGTTTTTCCCTCAAACGTATTCTCGTTGAACGTCGAATTAGCTGATGTGACCGTTCTGGTCTGGAAGACTGATTGATTACTGGCATAGAAGTATAAACCTTCGCTGAAGCCAGCCACAGCCGCCGGATTATAATAGACCGCATCGATATCTGTGGAGGCATTTCTGTTGAGCATCCGGATAAATTCGGCACTCTGATTCGTATTCGTAACAATACCGCCGGCAAATACCAACGAAGATATAAATATTAATGACAGTAGCGGGATAAGGCGTTTCATAATTTCGCTCCCATAGAGAAAAGGCAGACCGTGAACCGACGCCACGGTCTGCCTTTCAGTTATTCATTTTGTTCAGCTGAACGTAAGGCGCTACGTTATTCTTTCGAAAACCCAAGGGTTGTACTTGAATATTCATCTACCATAATCTGATAGTAATTCCCATCCTGTGGATTCTGAAAATACACATCCAGCCCCGTCTCCTGGTCCTGATACTGGACGGTCATCTCTGTGGGATTCTCCTCATCATCCACAGTCAAAGTACCATCAAACTGGTAAATACTGCCATTCAGTGAGAAAGTGGTCAGCGCTTCATTCGCTTCCCAGGTGCCGGTATCTTCCAACGGAACCACATTGGGCGCATTCCCCAGGGTATCACTCGCGGTCGGCAAATTACCAGAGAGCGTAAACTCTTCATTGGTCAGTTCAACTGTAGCCGAGACACCTAACCCCTGAAACTGCTGCCATCCGAGCGTACCGCCACCAAGGGTATCGCCAGTGGAGATATTCCCTAAATCCTCAGCAGCAATATACACCGATGTCTGCTGCATATTAATCATTTCCCATTCGCCAGTTAGAACGTGTGATTCGGTAGAATCATCGCATCCAACAACGGCGAACATTGAAACAAGCATTATGCTTAGTGTTAACATTCCTAATTTTCTCATGCGTGCCCTCCATCCTGTTAATATGGTAGAGTAATACTTTCCTTGTGAATGGGTTAATCCCATTCTTAAAAAATAACACTCACCTTTATTCTTGTTAGTTGAAATTAGATAGATTGAAAAATTAACGAATAAAATTTACGGCATTCTCCAGAGATAGCAAGGAGAATGTGACCGTTTTCATCTTTTTTCACACCATTAATGTTTTGTTCTTTTCCGGCTTCATAAGCGCTCAGCCAAGCGAAGCGCAACGAGATCCAGCGGATCCCTTGGAAGGATCAAATCCACCGTGAGTTGTTCCTCCCTCAATCTATCGCCAAACCGTTGTCTAACCCAGCCGGACTTCTCGATTATGCTTCCCTGTACCCCGATCTTCACAGGAGCATCCCGGGAGATTTCGGTAAGAACTCCCTTCACCGCTTTTGCCATAGAATCGGTCATCTTCATACCGATTTTTGCTGCACCCTCATCACCTTTTTCAGCGTATCGGATGGTGATTTTTCCCAAGTGCCCCAGCCGCCGGGTCACATTCTTTGCTGAGTTTGCCCAATGAACAATACCCGATCGCGTTTCAGCTCCCAAAAATTCCGTAATTGCCCTTGCATACCCTGATAATACACTGCTGCGGTCAATCTGATCGACGAGGTGACGCAGCGCTTCCCGGCCAAGCATTGCTCCACCCCATAAATCTCCAATAACAGGACCGTATGAATGATACACCTGCGAATCCTCACTGCCGTAGCGAACTAATGCTCCGCCTGTCCCACAGATCACCATTAAACCGGCATCGCCGATGCCGCAACTTCGTGCGGCGAGAGACACATCACCGTACAGTTGTATCCGGGTGTTTTGTCTGGTAAAAATACACTCATATTCCAGCGCGCCAGCCGCTCCTATAACCACGTGAAGGAAATCCGAGATATCCAACCCGGCCTGAGCGGCCCAACTCGTTAACCGGTCGAATACGAACTCCTCCTTTTCCCAGTGCAGGGAGTTCTCCTCAGCCGGGATCTTTCGACGACTGATCTCACCCGTCTCATCTAACCAGGCAAGCTTCACCCAGGTACGACCAGCGTCAATACCAATCAATTTCCTGTTATGCATTGCACCATACCCATAAAAAAAATGCGCTCTCATCCCATTTCAAGATGAGAGCGCATTTTTTAAAATGATAATTGCGTTAAAACACGGAGAGAAACCCGTACGGTTTGATTCTCCGGCAATTATCGACTAGACTTAACCCTTTACGGCATCTTTCAGGGATTTACCAGCTTTGAACTTTGGTACAGTTGTGGCAGGGATATTAATGGTCTCGCCGGTCTGTGGATTCCGACCAGTCCGTGCTGCGCGATCGGAAGTGCTGAAAGTGCCAAAGCCAACCAGAGTGATTTTCTCATCTTTGTCACCAGCCAGCGTCTCCGTGACCGTATCGGTAAAGGCATTAAGCGCCCGTTCGGCGTCGGCCTTTGTGATGCCGCCCTTTTCTGCCATGCTATCAATTAGTTCACTTTTGTTCATGTGTGTCCTCCTGCGTTAGACGTTTTATGGTATGTCACTTTTGTCTACCCATTACCGGTTTTCGACTATTTTCGGCAACGTGTAAATCGTTCTTCAAAGTGATTTTGCACAGTGCATTGTTAATGGGTTATTAGAATAACTTAGTTATTAGCTAAGTGTGTATGAAAATTGCCAAATAGGGAGTAAAAGTCAAGTAAAAAACTCTCTGAAGTCAATTCTGACAAGGATTTTAGCGGTTTCCATTAAATGTTTCTATCAGATAGTTTTCCAGGTGATCAAATGATGGAAATAATTCGGTAACACATCCTAAAATCCATCCACTGATCTCCGTAACCGGCATCCCTGCAACAAGATAGACCGGAATATTATAGTGATATGCTACTGTGAGTTCTCCCTGGGTTCCCCCGCCATTTTTCACGTGTTCATCCCAGAAACAGATTACATAATCAATTTGACCGGTAAGCGTCGATAAGTCATGGGCAATCAATTTTCGTACTATGCGCTGAAATTCCAGCAAATTGTCTTCTTTATACTGACGGAAGTTTTCCGATTCCTCGGGTGTTAAAATACTTATTTCCTCTGAGGTCGGGTCATATACCGAATGATCCAGGTGATCAGAGAGAAAATTGGTTAGGTGACGCCGCCACCGGACCCCGTTATCCGGAGCGTGTTCTATCGCCCCGGCAAGATACGCCTTCATCGTCGATCCTCCCGGTGCAGGCTATACACTGCAAGCGAGAGCATGGCAGCTCCCCATCCAAGCAGGGCCGCGAGCATCCATCCCTGGTATTCCAGGATCCCAAACATGCTGCGAGTGAGTTCAAAAGCCTGAGTTGATGGCAAAACCAGGGCTACAATCTCAAAATGCTCCGGATAGACCATCACCGGATAAAGTAAGCCGGTAATAACCAAAAGCGGAATCAAAGCCTCCGCAGATAAGTGACTGTTGCCGGGCTGTTCCCTGCGCAGGAGACCAACGACGATTCCCAGACTACTCCATGCGATTCCGGAGAGAATCGCCACTGCTAATATCCCCACCCAGGGCAGGAACCCGCCTAATTCGGTAAACAGAATCCCATAGATAGCCAACAAAATTAAGGTTTTAGCGAAGCTGACGACTACGGCATCGGCGACAAAGGCGCCGACAAAAACCCAGGGACTTGTGGACGTGGAACGCAGATGCTCCAGATAACCGGATTCCGCCTTTTTTCGGATCTTTTCGTTCGCCTGCAGAAAAGGCATTGCCATCATCATAAAGGCGATTACGGTTGGAATATACCAGGTGACAGCCGGAGTCCCCTGGATTTCAGGGATGATATTCCGCACCCCTAAATCCAGCCCCAGGTAGGACAGGAGCCCGAACACCAGCACCGGAATCACCTCCCGGTTGGGATGTCGAAGAGCGCCCGCAAATTCATTGGAAAGGAGTGTAAGGAACTTTCTCATTATTCCACCGGCATTTTTCTGCGTATGAGGTCCATCATTATATCATTCAGAGACGGCTCCTGAATAGCAAAATCCTCGATCTGCTCGTCGTTAAAATTTCGCAGAACGGTTTCCAGTCCGTATCCGGGATTCAGCTGTAGTGTAAATTCCCGTCCATCCGTGCCTTCCAGACTGGCAATGGCCTCTATGGACTCCAGCACCTTCTCATACTGCGGATTCGCCGACTTAAACCGAATCAGGTATTCCGTAATCCGGGGGCTGTCTGTCCGCAACGAGTCAGCGGTGCCATCGATCACAACCTCCCCCTCTGCGAGGATAATAATCCGATCTGCAAATTCCTCCGCCGCATCAAGGTCCCGGGCAGTGATAAATATTGTGGTCTCACCGCGAATCTCCTGTAACCGCCGCCAGATAGTATCGCGGGTATCGGGGTCAACGTTTGTGGTCGGTTCATCCAAAAACAGAATTTCCGGCCTGTGCAACATTGCCCGGGCGACAACCACGCGACGTTGCATCCCATACGAGAGTTCCGGTGGATAATCGTGTGCCCGTTCCACCAGATGAAACCGGTCCAGGTTTCGCATCGCCCGGGTGGAGGCAACATCTTGGGTTAATCCCGACAAAACCCCGTGCAACCGCAGATTCTCAAACACTGTCAGTTCCGGATTCAGAGTGTTTTCTTCGGAAACATATCCGGTCAGGGTTCGGATCTTTTTCGAGCGAGTTTCCAGATTGAGCCCCTGAATATATATCGTGCCGTTATCTGGTCTGATCAGCGTCGTCAAGATTTTCAGCAATGTGGTCTTTCCCGAGCCACTGGGTCCCGCCAGATAAAATATCGTGCCCTTCTCCACACCAAAGCTGACCTGTTTCAGGACTTTTCGGAGCTGGAACTGTTTCGAAACGTTATTGAGTGATATTGAGGCTTCCATAAAATAGTATTCGAGTGTTAAAGTGTTCGGGTGTTATAGTGTTGAGGTAACGACATCTATCGCGCGAGTTGTTTCTTAATCATAATCGTAATCTTACTCATAATCGGTGTTTTTAAAATCAGTGTTAGCGTATTTTTGTGCTATCGTTGGTAGTCGCGGGTTTAGCCGCGTTTTTGTTCGTTATTGGTTGTTTTTCAATCTTCATTCTGCATTTTCCCTTCAAAACCAAAACCCGCTGAAGCGGGTACTACCAACAGCTTTTACGTTTTCCATTCCCTTTGTTCTTTTTTGTTTCTCAATCTCCGGTTTTACACTTCTTTCTTCTTCATTTTTCAATCTGTCTTCTTCAATCGGGCTGGGAAGATGGGCGCTTGGTAATTGGGTATTGGAAATTGGACATTCGATATTCAATCTGTCCCTTTCTCCATTCTCCTTTTTACTCCTATACCTTATACCTTTATACCCTTATACCTCCTTACCTTGTATTCTGAAATTTACCATTCAGTTCCTAATCATCACAACGGTAATTATTTTGCCGTTTGCCAGGGACGAGCGTGTCGCTGTATTACCGTATCATGTTTTTCCGCTTCCTTTGTTTCGGGATAATCGGTGGTATAATGCAACCCGCGGCTTTCTTCGCGTTCCAGGGCGGATCGTATCATTAAATACGACACTGCCGCCAGGTTCCGGAGCTCCAGGAGTTCGCTGGTGACTTTCGTCCTGCGATAAAAATCCTCCACCTCTTCATTGATTACGAGCACCCGCCGAAACGCCCGCTTCAGGCGAACATTACTCCGAATAATTCCGACGTAATCCCACATCAATTCCTGCAACTCCTGGCGATCGTGCGAGATCAGTACCCATTCCTCTGCATTTTTCGTACCCCGATCATCCCATTCCGGGATATCGCCCCTGGGTACCGTAACCCACTCATCCCGGTTACTCGCTATCCATCGAATAGCCCGGTCGGAGAACACGACAGCCTCCAGCAGAGAATTACTAGCCAGCCTGTTTGCGCCGTGGACGCCCGTACAGGCGACTTCGCCAATAGTATACAGTCCGTTGATATTGGTCCTGGCGTTTAGATCAACATCGATTCCCCCGCACACGTAATGCGCCGCCGGTACGACGGGAATCGGTTCCTTTGTGAGGTCATATTTATATTCCAGGCAATGCTGGTAAATATTCGGGAAGCGGGACTTGAGGTCTTCGGCGTCCTTGTGGGTAATATCCAGCAGGACGTACGAGTCACCACTCTTTTTCATCTCGGTATCGATGGCGCGCGCCACAATATCCCTGGGAGCCAGTTCGGCCCGTTCATCATACTTCGGCATGAACCGATCGCCACTCCCGGTTAACAACTTTCCTCCATACCCCCGTACCGCCTCCGATATCAAAAAAGACGAATTCCCGGGATTGTAAAACAGAGTGGGATGAAACTGGACGAATTCCAGATTAGCCAGTATGGCACCAGCCCTGTACCCCATGGCGATCCCGTCGCCGGTGGCGATATCTGGGTTGGTACTATGCAAGTACGCCCGCGCAGCGCCGCCGCTGCAAAGCATTGTGTTTGAGGCGCCATAAGGAATGACTTCCCCGGTAGATATTTTGAGGACGTACGCCCCAAAGCAATGCAAATCATCAACATCCGCGATATGACGTGTATGGTGCTCGGTGATGAGATCCACCGCCATATGGTTTTCCAGCAGCGTGATATTGGGGTGATTTTGGGTCGCTTCAACCAGCGCCCGCTCGATTTCCCAGCCGGTAATATCCTTATAATAAAGAATCCTGGATTGAGAGTGCCCGCCTTCTCTGGAAAGGGCATAATCGTTCGCACCATCTTTGGAAAACCGGACGCCCCAGTCAATCAACTCCCTCACCCGATCCGGACCTTCCTTCACCATAGTGCGTACGGCCTCTTCGTCACAAAGTCCGGCTCCGGCGGTCAGCGTGTCCTGCACATGTTGTTCGTAGGAATCGGTGGAATCCCAGACTGCCGCAATGCCGCCCTGGGCGTAATTAGTATTGCTCTCTTTATGTTCCTTTTTTGTGACGATCGTGACCGATCCGATTTCCGCCGCCTTCAGCGCAAACGAAAGCCCTGCGATACCCGAGCCAATCACCAAAAAGTCTGAATGTTTTACCGGTGTCATATATTCTTCCGGAAAGCGTTGTTGGAGAGATATTTAATGGGCATCATACCAATCTTTTGCCACCCCAACGTCCACCACTATCGGTACGTCCAGGTCCAGCGCTCGCTCCATAGTCTCCACCACCAACGATTGGAGTGCTTCCTCTTCGTCCTTTTCCACCTCGAAAACCAGTTCATCGTGAATTTGCAGGATCATCTTCGAACGAAATCCCTGTTCTTCCATAGATTTATGCAGCCGGACCATGGCAATTTTAATCATATCCGCTGCCGTACCCTGGATCGGCATATTGATAGCGGCACGCTCTGCTGCTTCCCGGACATTCCGATTGGAGGAATCGATATCCGGCAGATACCGGCGACGTCCGAACAAGGTGCTCACATATTTGTTCTCCCGTGCTTGAGCAATGGTATTGGTGATGTAATTGTTAATACCGGGGTACTTCTCAAAATAGTTGTTGATAAGATCCTGGCCTTCGCTCACAGAAATGCCGAGTTCGTTGGACATCCGGTACGGACCGGCGCCATACATGATCCCGAAATTCACCACCTTGGCCTTCCGGCGCATATCAGGGGTAACGTTTTCCAGTTCCACGTCGAAAACCAGCGCCGCCGTCGTGGAATGAATATCCTCCTCGTTTTGAAACGCCTCTTTCAGCGTGGATTCATCTGACAACTGCGCCATCAGACGTAATTCGATCTGTGAATAATCCGCCGCCATGATCAAATTTTCTTCCTTCTCGGCAACAAAGGCGTGTCGGATTTCCCGGCCAAGGTCTGTGCGAATAGGAATATTCTGAAAATTCGGGTCGCTGCTGCTGAGGCGACCGGTAGCGGCCACCGTCTGGTTAAAATTTGAATGGATCCGGTTGGTACGCGGATGAATCAGCGCCGGCAGCGCATCGACATACGTAGACTTCAGCTTCGAGATTTCCCGGTAATCCAGTATTAACCCGGGCAGTACGTGCTCCTTTTTGAGCTCCTCCAGTACCTGGGCGTTTGTGGAATATCCTGTCTTGGTCTTTTTAATCGGCGTCAGACCGATATCCTCGAACAGAATTTCCGAGAGCTGTTGGGGTGAGTTAATGTTGAACTCTTTATCAGCGGCGCCAAAAATCTGCTTTTCTAGCTTGTCCAGCTCCTTCTGCAGATTCGCGGACATTTCCTCAAGAAATTCACGGTCGACATAGACCCCGTTGTATTCCATCTGCACCAGCACGTGCATCAGGGGGAGCTCAATATCCCGGAACAGATCGTAGAGTTCGACATCTTTCAGTTTATCCCGCAGTACATCCGTCAGCTGTAGTGCGATGTCCGCGTCCTCGGCTGCGTATGGTGTAACCTTTTCGATGGCAATATCTGCCATATTTTTTTGATTTTTTCCGCGCTTCCCGATGAGCTCCTCAATGGGCTGCATCTGGTAGCCGAGATACTCCATACTCAGGTAATCTTCCTTGTAACTCCGGGCTTCCGGCTTCAGCAAATAAGCCGCGATCATGGTGTCGAACGCCACATTCGGTACCTGCACATCGTGACACTTCAGCACCAAGATATCGTATTTGATATTCTGCCCGGTGATTGCTGTTCCGTTCTCCTCGAACAGCGGCGATAGAATTTCAAGCGTTTCCTCCAACGTCAGGATACCGCTGAGTTCACTTTCGTTCAGTAGTGTAATGGTAATCCCACGGCCAGAATTATTTCCGTATTTTACCGGGATGTATATCCCGCTGTCCTGTTCCCAGGAGATGGCAATACCAACGATGTCCGCCTGCATGGGATCGACGGATGTCGTTTCCAGATCGACGGAGACAATATCTTCCTCCAGGCACTCCTCGACAATATCCAGCAATTCATCCCTGGAAGTGACTACCCGATAATCTTTTTCCACCTTTTCCGGTTCACCGTCTCGAAATTCTTCTATATGATCGATGAGGGAGAAAAATTCGAACTCCTTGCAGAAATCAACGAGATTCTGATAATCAAAATCCTCCCATTGCAGGGAATGAAAATCCTCATCAATCGGAGCGTCGGTGACAATGGTAACCAAATCCTGGGAGAGTAGCGCCTGGTCCCGGTTTTCCAACAGGCCTTCTCTGGCGCGCTTGCCGGAGAGATTTTCCGCCTCTTCCAGCGTTTTCTCCAGCGTGCCGTATTCGTTCAGCAGCTTCCGCGCTGTCTTTTTCCCGATGCCGGGTACGCCGGGGACATTATCGCTGGAATCCCCCATGAGCGCCAAATAATCGACGATCTGCTCCGGATAAACGCCAAATTTCTCCTTCACAGCATTCCGGTCCCAGATCTCCGGATCGCTGCCCTTTCCGGAGGTATTGTACACATAAATTTCCTCGTTCACCAGCTGGGCAAAATCCTTGTCGCCGGTCACCAGATAAGTTCTGACCCCCTCCGCTTCTGCCACGTTTGCGAGCGTAGCCATCACATCATCTGCCTCGTAACCGGGATACTCGATCACCGGAATGTTCATATACTCGGTCATCTTCTTCAGGTCATCCAGCTGGTCTGCCATTTCGTCCGGCATTTTCTCCCGGGTGGCCTTGTATTCCGGATACTTCTCGTGCCGGAAGGTCTTCTCCGGCGTGTCGAATACCACCGCGATATAATCGGGATGCTCATCCCGGAGAATCTTCAACAGGGAGTTAGTAAAGCCAAAGATTGCGGAAACATTGCGGCCATCAGTTGTGGTGAGTGGATTGCGGATGAAAGCAAAATGGGCCCGGTACGCCAGCGCCGAACCGTCGATAAGATAGAGAGACTTCTCTGCCATAGGGTGATTTCTTTCCGGCTCCGAATTTTAATTTCAACGCAGTAATTATACGGAGTTCGTAATCCAGACGCAACGGGTAGGAAGCGGATGTTGCATTTTGGGAGGTTATTGGGCGATCATCTGCGGCCGGAACCCGGTCACGAATGGCTGGACTAAAATACACAACACCGCCGGTGACCTGGTTAAGGTCAACCGACGGTGTGGGACGCCACCGATTATTTAATACATCGGTGACTTACAGGAGGAGTCCTTTAGAGATTAGAAAAAACAACGTTCTAACAAAGAGACAGCCTATCAGATTTCTGAATCATTACTGCAGGAACGACAAGGGATTCGTTTCTGGTTTTGCTTCTCTTATCCCCGGGCTGAAGCCCGAGGCTATTCATGTTACGCCCCTTCGGAGCGTTTTCTTCTTTCTCCGCATTATCTCCCGCTTCAACCCGGTTCGCGGACTTTTAGCGGGAGTCCATGATTATATCCCCTATACCCCTATACCTTATTCCCCTATACCTGGTGTCAAAAATCATACTTCATACTCAGGAAGTAATTCCGGGTAGCGCCGGGGAAGAAATCGCCGCCTTCTCCATGGGTTGCATACAGCACATCAAAGATGTTATTCACGGTCAGCGTTAGATTCAGGCTACCACCGGACACTGGGAAACGGTAACCGAACCGGGCGTCCCAGACGTTATAGGGATCGACGACAAACTCCTCTTCTTCGAAATTCGTCGTGTACTGTTTCCCGACGAACTGACCGTGCAGCCGGGCAAACCAGCGGTCCTTATTGTACTGGAACTCCAGGTTCCCCATCTGTCCCGGGAAGCCGGCAATGGTGTTACCGTCCAGTGTATCCGACTCGCTCCACCCGAAGCTGGTGTGCTCAATGAATACGTTCCGGGACACCGTATAATTTCCGCTCACCCGAAGTGACGGCAGAATCTTGTACGCGCCGGAAAATTCCGCCCCGTAATGCCGGGTACGATCGGCATTTCCCGTAATAGGCTGACCAAAACGATCCAACTGGCCGTTACTCACGATCTCATTTCGAAAATCCATGAGATAAAAATTGAGGTTCAGGGTCGTCCTGGATGTCCGGTATCCGGCCCCGGCTTCATAATCGAACAACGTCTCCGGATGCACCAACGGCTCATCGTAATTGAAGGAGCCGTCGTTCCGCCGTTCAAAGTTCGGCCGAATCAATCCCCAGGACGCCGGTTGACTGGCTTCTGCAGCGTCGTAATAGTTCTTCAATCGCGGTTCCCTGGTCGTCTTTGCCACATTCAAATATCCGTTCAGCCGGTCGGTGAAATTCATGTTCACGCCGACGCTAGGGTTCACAAACAGGTACGGAACATCGAACTCATGATTTAAGAACTTTTCATTATAAAATCGGTATTCCTTGCTGGTGAATTGTACATCGAACAACAAGTTAACACTGGGGGTCAGGTTGTAATTCTCGTGGAGAAATACGGAATAAATACTTTTGGCGCCGTTGTACTCGTAATAGTGTCTTCCGCCTGCTCCGACATTTTCGTCTCCCAGCGATACCACATTAGTCTCCGAGTTGAGCGTATCATTGAATACTATCCCCTCGGTCTCCTGGATGCGTCCCCAGTGAAGTGACCCGTGCGCCCGAACAGCCAGTCCCGCAGTCAGTTCCCCCTTTCCGTGATTCCAGATGTATCGGTGCAAAAGTCCGCCCTGCTTGTTATCAACATAGGCCCGAATCATGGTATTACCCGCCATGGAGACGGTACCGAGACTATCCGCCCATGAATTCGGCGCAAAGTTCGAAGGCGACAACCGGTAATAGGACGGCGGCGCCCAGGAACCGTCATAGTCGAAATAGCCGTAACCCCGAATAAAGTAGAGCGTGTTACTAATTTTCAGGTTCTCGGTAAGATTCCACTGGTGTATCAGCTCGTAATGCGGCTGATTAAACCACTCCTCATCCTCCGTAAATTCGCTGTAATTGCTGCGACGGGCATTTCGATCGTCCAGGTCTTCCTTGGGAACCCCGTAAAACGCCAGGCCATCATTCTGGGGACCTCCGTAGGTCTGAAGTTTGACGATATGATTATCGCTAAAATATGCCAGCCCAGCGAAGTAGCGCGTGAAATCCATCCAGGCCCAGTCCCGGTAATTGTCGGTGGTAATCCGGGTCAGGCGCCCGTAGCCGACCCAGTGATCGTTGAGCAGACCGGTACTGCCCTCGGCACTGAGTTTCCGTGTATTATAACTGCCAAATTGCGTCTCGACCTTGAAATCGGGCTCCCAGCTGTAATTTTCCGTGATCAGATTCACGCTCCCGCCAATAGCCGCCGGTCCATAGAACGCCGTCCCAGCGCCGCGCTGCACCTGGATATCGTCCAGTGAGCCGACCAGATCAAAGAAATTCAGCCAATAGACATTATGATCCTCGGGATCATTTTGGGGAATTCCGTTGATCAGCACGGAAATCCGCCGCTGGTCGAATCCACGGATGTTGAGATAGGTATATCCCATTCCGGTCCCGGTCTCTGAGTACGTTTTTATGGATGGCAAATCCGACAGCATCACCGGGATATCTTCGATGGGATCGCGGTACTGTAACTCCTCTTTCGAAAGCGAAGAAAACGTAACCGGAGTCTTCCGTTCGATGGCCCGGGTCGGTTCCACAATTACCCGCTCGCCGCGGATTTCCGTCGGCTGCAGTTCAATATCAATCTTCAGCGCCGAATTATTTATACGAATAGTTTCATTATATTCCTTATATCCGATATGCGTCACCCGCAGGGTATACGAACCATCCGGTACGTCCGGAATGACGAACTCTCCTGCCTCGTTAGTGGCCGCTCCGTAATCGGTTTTTACCAGCAGCACGTTGGCGCCGACCAGGGCTTCCCCGCTGGTTGCATCGGTCACCGTCCCCTCAATGGTACCGTCCGCGAGGATAATTCCCGGCAACAAAACGGCCAAAAACATTAGATTGTATAACTTCGAGTGCATCTGTTACTCCTTATTTGGTTGGTTATTGAATTCAATCCCTTGCCGACTCAATGTAGAGACGTGCCATGGCACGTCTCTACAATTAATATTTTCAATAGCTTATCATGTGTTCCACGCCACTTCATTTTTTATCATTTCAGGAAGAACAAATTACTTGATATTACATTTTCACACAGCCTCCACGGCACGTCTCTACCGTGTGTTTTTGTCCCTCCAATAAAAAACCGCTCTCCCCAGTGAAGGGAAAAGCGGTTTGGCTTCAGTGCTTCTCCCTTCGCCGGCATGATCCGGATCAGGTTCAGAGGGTCTGATCTCAGCCTCCCGGATAACCGGGAGACACCCCTGAATCATCTCTGTGCGTTGTATTTTACATTACGGCAACCATTCCTCCATGTGGTAGGCACTGTCCCAGAACATCCATTCCAGCCGACTGGATCGCACGAACTGCGTTTTCATCTTCGCGTGCGTTCGCTCCGAAGTACGGCGCACCACCTTATTGGTGATATCGATCGCCTGCTCCACTGCCTCGCCGAACTCCTCGCCGGAATAGGTGTCGATCCAATCCTGATAGGGATTATCGTCAACCGCTTGTTTATAGATGTAATTTCCGACCTCCCGATAAATCCAGAAGCACGGCAGCAGCGCGGCCACACTCTCCGGATAACTGCCGGTTGATGCCGTAGCAATCAGGAAGTTGGTGTAATTGAAACAGCTTGGGGATTTGGGGCCAGTCGCATCCACATCGTACTGCTCGAAATACGACTCATGAAGCGCTCGTTCGGTGACTATAGCCCCCTGGGCAAATTCGATGAATTGCTGTAATTCCTTCGGCTCTTCAGCCCGAGCGCCGGTGATTGCGAGTGCCCTCGAAAAATCTTCCAGATAGAGTGCATCCTGCTGGAGGTAAAATTTGAAAATCTCCAGATCCAGCTCACCACGAGTCAGTTCGGTAATAAACGGATGCTCGAGAATGGACTGATAGATATCTTCGATCTCTGCCCAGAGAGAATCGGTAAACACCTCACTTGCCGTCGCTCCTGTGTGTTTCAAAACCATCGTGACTCCAGTCCCACCAGATGATTCGTGGGGCCGTGTCCGGCGCCTATATCCAGGCCTTCACGGATGGCTTCGTTGATATACCGCTTTGCATTGCGTATCGCCTCCAGCGGCTGGTTACCCTTCGCAAGACCCGCCGCAATCGCCGAGCTGAAGGTACATCCGGTACCGTGCGTATTTTCACTCTTGATATATTCCGCGCGTTCATGATAAATCCGGTTCCCATCGAAAAGCACGTCGACTGCCTCTTCTCCGGTGAGATGCCCGCCTTTGACCACAACCCACTGACATCCCAGCGATTGCAGGGCGCGGGCGGCATCCTCCATATCATCAATGGTATCAATTTCCATATCGAGAAGTTCGGATGCTTCATGCAGGTTGGGGGTAATCACCGCCGCCAGCGGCAGCAGTTCTTCCCTGATTGTTTCTCTGGCCTCTTCAGCCAGCAGTGGATCACCACTCTTGGCGATCATCACTGGATCTACCACCAGGTTCGGCAGAGTAAATTCCCGGACCGCGTCAGCCACCGTCTGCACAATTTCTGAGCTCGCTAACATCCCGGTTTTCACCGCATCTACACCAATATCGTCTGCTACGGATTTAATCTGCTCGCGGATCAGATCTCTCGGAAGCGGATGCGCTGACTGGACGCCCACCGTATTCTGCGCAGTAATTGCCGTAATAGCGGACATCCCGTGGGTTCCAAATGCCATAAAGGTTTTCAGATCTGCCTGGATGCCTGCGCCGCCACCACTGTCCGATCCCGCGATAGTTAGTACTTTTTTCATACCAGATTACCCTCAGGTTGGAGGTTTTCAATTGTCTCTTTTATGTCCCGGGTCGCTTTGGTGATATCGTCCGCTTTCATAATGGCTGAAATAACTGCCACACTGTCAGCTCCGGCTTCAAAGATAAATGAGAGATTCTCAGGTCCAATACCGCCGATAGCGACAATAGGAAGCGTCGTTTCCTGTTTCACCTTTCGGACGAGATCAAGCCCCTGAGGTGCAACTGTATCGTGCTTGGTTGACCGCGCCTCATACACGGGTCCGAGTCCAAGATAATCCACGCCCTCTTGCGCCATCTGCTCTGCTTCTCCCTGGTACCGGGCCGATCCACCAATGATCTTGTCCGGACCGAGGATCTCCCGGGCCACCGAAATCGGGATGTCGTCCTGCCCCAGGTGGACGCCATCGGCATCCACCGCCTGGGCAATATCCAGACGATCATTCACGATGAAATCGACATCGGCCTTCCGCGTGATTTCCCGGAGTTCGCCGGCAATCTCGTATAACTCGGCGCTAGAGCAGTTTTTTTCGCGAAATTGTATTACGTCAGCCCCACCAGCCATAGCCGCTTTTGCAGCGTCCTGGTGAGATTTTCCGGAAATATCGGAATCCGTTATAACGTAGAGTCTCCACCCGGCTATGCGCTCGGATTTCATCATTCACCTTCGGCCGCTTTGCCGTACGCTGCCCAAAATGGGTCCGTCTTCGGATGCACCAGTTCATGCTCTTTACCGTCTTCAAAATACCGTGTGCCCTCGGACCCGGGCGTCACTTCTCCGACAATACTGGCCGGAATATCCTTACCTTCAAGGCGCCGGATAATCTCATCAGCCTTGTGCGCCTTACTGGTGATAATAAGTGTTCCTTCACTGATAGAGATATACGGGTCAATATCCCAGAGACGGCAGACCTTTTCCACGGCATCCTGCAGGATAATCTCATCCTTCTCAATGTTCAGACCGACGTCGGATGCGGTGGCAATCTCAGCGAGTCCGCCCCAGATGCCGCATTCGGTGGCATCATGCATACCGGTGACGCCATTCTCCCGCACACCGACCTCCGCAGCCGTAAGCGCTTCCTCTACGACCGACATTTGCCAGAAGATGTCTTCGGCTTCGTTGGCCGTCTCCTTGCCGTACGCCTCTTCCACTTTCCCGGGAAAAGTCACGGCAAACAGCGCCGAAGCTTCTATGGCAGGTCCCTTCGTGACAATTACCCTGTCTCCCGGTTCCGCCATAGCCGGCGTGACGTATTTATCTTTGGAGCCGATAGCAAATACGGTGGCACCGCCAACCATTGGATAGTTGCACCCCTCGTACCGGCCTGTGTGTCCGGAAACGATGGCAATACCAAGCTTCTCGCATTCCTCGTGGATTACCGACCACATGGATTCAAGCTGGTCACGTTCCAGTCCCAGTGGCATATTTAGATCAATAGTCATGTGGCTCGGCGCCAAGCCGGACGTGGCAGTGTCCGACGCCAGGATATGGACCGCAAACCACGCCGATCGTTCCCATCCGTATGGCGGTACAATGAATACCGGGTCCGTACTCATGGCCTGCACCTGGCCGTTTCCGAGGTCGATCACTCCGATATCCACTCCGTGCTGCGGGCCGACCAGCACATCATCGCGTTTTTTCCCGAGCCTCGGTAAAATTATCTCGTCAAACACTTCCGAGGATACTTTGCCTACTTCCGGCAGATCTGAAGCCATAGCTGACACCTCCATAACGCAAAAAAGCCGTTGCCTCCATGCAGGGAGCAACGGCTTAATTCCAATTCCACTCCCTACGCTGGTATTATCCAGATCAGGTCTTACGGGTATGATCTCAGCCCCGATGTATCGGGGCACCCCTTTCGCATATTTGTTCTGTAAATATGGCCAAACTTCACATTATTATCAAACGATTTCCAAACGTTGGCTACAAGTATATTATTGGAATGCCTTGATTCATTTTTGCCGCAATTGTACTTTTCTTTTCCATTTCAGAGGCACGATGCACACTGATAACATAACAGAAAGGTATTTTCGTGGCCCAGGATAAACAGACCGTTCCCGATAATGTAAGTCTTCCTGAAATCACCCTAAAAGCTATCCTGCTTGGGATTGTTCTGAGTATAGTATTAGCCGGAGCAAACGCCTATCTCGGGCTGTTTGCCGGGATGACAGTCTCTGCATCGATTCCCGCAGCAGTTCTCTCCATGGGAATACTCAGATTGTTTCGGTCCTCCAATATTTTGGAAAATAACATCGTTCAGACGGCGGCCTCTGCGGGCGAATCGCTGGCGGCCGGTGTAATCTTTACACTGCCAGCCCTCATTGTGATGCGGTACTGGACCACCTTTGACTATCTGGAAACAACGCTGATCGCCGGACTGGGCGGAGTCATTGGAGTGCTCTTCACGGTGCCGCTGCGTCGTGCGCTCATCGTGGAAGAGGGCCTGAAATTTCCCGAAGGTATAGCCACAGCCGAAGTCCTTCGTACAGGGGATAAAGGTGGGTCCAGCGTGAAATATATCGCCCAGGCGGGCATTATTGGTGCATTGTTTAAATTCGGGGAGACCGGGCTCCGTCTCTGGACAGGGGTGGTTGAAACAGCCACTAAGGTCGGTTCGGGAATCGCCTATTTCGGTTCGAACCTCTCTCCGGCTCTTATATCAGTAGGGTATATTGTCGGAATTAATATCGCTGTGCTCGTCTTTCTCGGCGGTGCTATCAATTGGCTGGTAGCCATCCCGATATTTGCTATGTTTCATGAGTGGCCAATGGTTGCTGGAGAGCCGATGGCTGCCGTGGAATGGGCTGGTGAAATCTGGTCTTCCCATACCCGGTTTCTCGGTGTTGGTGCGATGGTTATTGGCGGTCTCTATGCCCTGGTCAATTTGCGCTCCTCGATTGTCACCGGAGTGAAATCAAGCTTGGACACCTATAAACTGGGCGCCACCAGAAGTTTTTCCGATATTGCGCGGACCGAGCGTGATACGCCTATCAAATGGGTTGGAATCTTACTGCTTCTGTCGATTCTACCGATTTTCGGGGTCTATTTTTATGTGATTCAAAGCGCGGGTCCCTCCATTCTAATGGCGGTAGTCATGCTCATTGCCGGGTTTCTTTTCTCAGCAGTCGCTGCATATATGGCCGGGCTGGTAGGCAGTTCCAATAATCCGATATCCGGTGTAACTATTGCCACGATACTTTTCTCCGCGTTAATGCTGGTGGCACTCCTGGGTACCGGGGATCCCAAAGGGCCGGCGGCGGCAATATTTATTGGTGCCGTGGTCGCGTGTGCTGCGGCAATCGGTGGTGACAATATGCAGGATCTGAAAGCCGGCTATCTGGTTGGAGCCACCCCCTGGAAGCAACAGGTGATGCAAATGGTTGGCGTACTCTCGGCGGCGGTCGTACTCGCGCCCGTGCTGATTTTAATTGAAAAAGCATATGGTATTGGTGTTCCGACCGAAGCCCATCCGAATCCGCTGGCGGCGCCCCAGGCCACGCTGATGGCCTCCGTGGCCGACGGCGTCTTTAACCAGAATCTTCCCTGGGGGATGATCGGAATCGGAATGGCAATCGCCATCCTGGTCATCGTCCTGGATAAAATTCAGGAAAAGCGCGGTGCGGAGTTTCGCCTGCCGGTATTGGCTGTGGCTGTTGGTATTTACCTTCCGTTCGAACTCTCGGTGCCTATTTTCCTCGGCGGTCTTGTCTCGTGGGCAGTTCAACGTGGGCTGGAAAGCAGGAAATCCATTGCCACCGGCGACGATCTTGAACGATTGGAGCAATCCGGTGACGCAGCAAAGAATCGTGGACTCCTGTTTGCTTCAGGACTTATTACCGGAGAAGCGCTCATTGGGATTCTGATGGCGATTCCAATTGTCATTTCCAGCAAGGCGGACGTTCTGGCTATCGTTCCGGAACCGCTCGGAACCTGGCCCGGAATCCTGTTACTTGCCGTTGTGATCCTTTGGCTTGCCAAGGTAGCACTGCCCCGGCAGAAGGATCAGAACACCGCATGATAGTCGGTATCGGTAGCCGGCGGGAGCCGAAAGTCGAAGCAGTCCACTCCGTCTTTGCTCAGCTAACCGAAAAATACCCTGATATAGCAGAGAGCACCTTCTATCCCAGGGATGTGAACTCCGGTACGCAGGAAACTCCAGTTACTATTGAACAGCTAATGAACGGTGCCTACAACCGCGTTCAGCACCTGAAATCTCAGTTGACATCCGAAGGTATAGAAGCAGATGTATTTATCGGGCTTGAGGGCGGCACGCATCAGAAAGTGCATCACGGCCAACGTTTTACCTTTCTGCAAAGCTGGGCGTACGTCGAAACTCCCCGCTTTGACGGCTACGGAAGTTCCGGTAATCTAATGCTGCCGGAAGTCATCACCAGTGCGCTATACGAGGAAGAACGTAGCCTCGGCCGGGTCATTGATGAATTTATCGGCAAAAGTGGTATCCGGAATAACGAGGGAACGTTCGGTGTCCTTACCGATGGCTTTATTCCCCGTCAACATTCGTTCGAGACAGCCCTGTTTTTCGCGCTGGCGCCGCTTTACAATTCCAGAAGATACCATTGATTGATTTGTACATCTGTTTGAGTAATACATTACCCACTAACCGTCATTCGAGCTGTTCCATCCCACTCGATACATAGAACTATTCCGAGCAATTTCCAAAACGCCTGAGGAGCCGTTTGGAGATTAGCGCAGATCGGTTATATTTAGGGCACTAAAAATTGGTCATACAGCAAACGAGGTCGTATGAAACTCAGCACAGAAATATTTCGCAGGCTGCCCAAAGCCGATCTTCATTGTCATCTGGATGGTTCTCTTCGAATTGAGACAATACTCGATTTAGCGGAGAAAAGTGGGGTCGAACTCCCCAGCAGCGATCCTGATATATTGCGCAAAGCAGTATCGGTAAGTGACGAGAATGAATCGCTGGAACAATACATTGAAAAGTTCGATATCACGTTGTCGGTATTACAGACGCCGGAAGCCCTGGAGCGGGCGGCATTCGAACTCGCCATGGATGCCGCAGAAGAGAATACGCGTTACCTCGAAGTCCGGTATTCACCGGTACTGCATACAGACCGGGGTATGCGTGAAACGGAGACTATTGATGCGGTACTGCGGGGACTTCGACGCGCAGAATCGGAATTCGACATCCGCACCGGAGTTATTGTCTGCGGGATCCGGAGCATCAGCCCGGATGTATCGTTACGCCTGGCTGAACTTGCCGTCGCTTACAAGGGGAAAGGTGTACTTGGATTCGACCTGGCAGGAGCAGAAGAGAATTATCCGGCCAAGCACCACCGGGAAGCATTTTATCTGACATTAAACAATAATATTAATACCACGCTCCATGCCGGTGAAGCATTTGGTCCGGAAAGTATCCATCAGGCACTCCACTATTGTAATGCCCACCGAATTGGTCACGGCACCCGGCTGAAAGAGGACGGCGATTTGTTGAATTACGTGACCGATCACCGGATCCCACTGGAAATTTGTCTGACCAGCAATGTGCAAACAAAGAGTGTTCCCAGTTTTGAACGACATCCGATCCGACTGTATTATGACTATGACGTCCGGGTAACTATTAACACAGATAACCGGCTGATTTCCAACACGACTTTATCCAGAGAATATGAACTGGCTCATGAATACTACGGCTTTACTATCGAAGACTTCAAAGAGATCATCATCAACGGATTCAAAAGCGCCTTCCTGCCATATCGTGAACGGAAAAACATGATCCAGGAAGTACTGGATGAGCTGGAAGAATATAAATAATCTCAGCGGTCGCGATCAGCGACGGATCACGAGCGCTTTTGTTGTATGCACCTCTCCATCCTGGGTGTACCCATAGAGGAAATATACTCCGCTCCCCACCAAATCGCCGTTCTCGTTTGTCCCGTCCCAAAAGGCCTGGCGATTTCGTACGTTTCCATCTGAAGTAGTCAATGTCTTCACAACCTGCCCGTTCACTGTCAGGATTTTTACCGCTGTCTCATCCGGGAGTTCTGCAATGACCATATCCTGTTCATTCGGGATATAATACGGGCTCGGATATGTATAGACTTGCGAAAAATCCTGTCGCGGTTCGGCATACGGGGTGGTCACCGCCGAAATCCCAAAATCGGTCGCAAAATAGGTAATCCCGGTGTGCAGATCACTGGTGATGGCGTGGACGTTATCGCTTAGCAACGGAGAATTCTCCATATTATATCCCTGGGCATCGTTCAGCAATTCACCCCGGGAAGTCCGCATTTTAATGCCGTTATTTGCAGAGATAAACCAGATATTGTCACGGTAATCCTTGGTGCTCTCCACCAGTGGAAATACACCGATAAAATCGTCTACACGATCTGTCGTGAAAAAGATTTCGGAGGGATCATCCGGTAACTGAGCCGGAATCCGGTACTTCTGCACCCGCTTATCGCCGTCAGTCACCACATATGCCACATTATCGGAAGTTATGGTGATACTAAAAACCGTCAACCCACGTAAGCCATTGATGGATTTGTTCAGCCAGTACCAGCGATCGTCACTTTGGTCAGCGAGTGTCCCCTTGAAGTCCAACACCGCGATGCCGCCATTTGTTTTTGGATCAGCATCTTTCAGCGTCGACGCAACCCAAATCCGGTTTTGCTGATCCACTGCAATTTCGGTGGGAAGCAGGTTGAGTTTTCCCTGAATTCGGGGATCATTCACATTAAAGTGAACCCACTCGCCGTTCGGTGTGTATGCAGTCAGCGCATTCCCATTTGCCGCATATGCATTCGCGATCCATAATACGTCGTTATTATCCAGGGTAATATCCCGGATAATCAGAAAATCTGCCTCACCGCCACCAATACCCTCTGAGCTGGAAAGATGACCACTAGTGGTGTCATATCCCTGATAATTATGTACATCATCCAAAGATATCTGTAAGACCCCAGCACTGGGAAAGCCCGAGACTCCCTCGTGGGATACAAATACCTGGTTATCTTCGCGCACTTCCACATCATACGGGACAGACGATCGGTATTGAATCGTATCGGCGTTCCAGTGGGAGTCATCGCCACGTTCAGATAACAGCCGTGATATGAATGTCCGATTAGGTGTCCTGGGATAGTTTAAAATATTAAACCACTCCCCATCTTCCAGGATTGCTAATCCCGCCCGGTTCGCTGCGATGAGCCGCCCGTCCGGGGATACTTCAACGGCACTGAATTCATTGGAAAACGGGACATTCGGCTGGAACACCTCCAGCGTATCATCGGGAATATTTACATGGGCAATACCGAAACCCTCGGTACCGACCCAAATCTCACCGGCCGGACTGCGATCCACAGCCGTTATCGGAAGGGATTCTGCAATAATTTTTTCCCATGCGGTCCCGTTAAATCTAAACAGACCAAAGCGGGCTCCAAGGAAGAGCTCACCTTGCAGAGATTGCAATACGTGAATAGTGCTCGTGTTGACATTCAGCGGTACCGAGGTCACAGAATTTCCATCGTAGGCCCACACGTTCCGAGTCCCGGCGAAGTAAAGAGTACCATCGTTGATCGCAAGCGTCAGAATTTCTCCCAGCGACCCCGTCTCCGGGACCACTTCCCAGGTATTTTCATCCTTCAGGTTTGCCGCATTCACCGAAGCGCGAATCAAACCATTATTGGTGGCGATATAGACAAAATCCTGGTAAACGATAATACTGTTAATGGTTCCCACATCCACTGGGAACTGTTCGTAAAAATCCTTGTACTCGTACTCCCCGGAACTGAGACGGTTATAGTGCACCACGATATTGTCAAGATTCCGGCGTGCCGCCCCGTAAATATTCCCGCCATCCCGTGTTAACCTGAATATCCCAACCGTTGCATTCTGATCGAGAGTAATCTGCTTATGAACGTATCCTTCCTGAGCCCAGATATTGATATCTCCAACCGGTGAACCAGTCGCGAGCCAGAGACGCTCGTTCTCGTCCACCAGCATATCCTGGAGCGCCGTATGGCTCAGGCCTTCGACGTTTGTGACTTTGACAAACCGGTTGCTCTCGGGATGATATTCCAGCAGACCACCGTTGGTCGCCGCATACACAATAGAATCGATAACTTGAATCTGGGTCACCGTCATCATATTGGTGAAGGTTTGCCAGTCACCTATCCGGTTCTGCGCCGAAAGGCCCTGTGCCAGGAATAACCCAGTTGCCAGAAGAAGAAAATATTTCCGCACTAGAGATGCTCGCTCTGAAGATTAATCATTTCAACTGCTGTTAACGCCGCATCCCAGCCTTTGTTTCCAGCTTTTGTCCCGGCGCGTTCAATGGCCTGTTCAACGGTATCGGTGGTCAGAATTCCAAAGATAACCGGGATCGGGGAGTCTAATCCGACCTGCGCAACTCCCTTAGCCGCCTCACTGGCGATATAATCAAAATGGGGTGTTCCACCCCTGATAACAGCCCCCAGGCAGACGATGGCATCAAATTTTTCCAGGTTTGCGACCTGTTTCGCAGTATACGGAATTTCATATGATCCCGGCACCCAGTAGATCTCGAAATCCTCTTCTGCACCACCGTGCCGGAGAAAACAGTCCTTCGCGCCCTGGACTAGTTTCGAAGAAACTAACTCATTAAATCGCCCGACCACAACTGCAATCCGCCGTCCCTTCGCATCAAGTTGCCCTTCATGTACCTTTGCCATATTCATTGCTCCTCACTCGTCCAGATCAGCCATCTGCAACAGATGGCCCATCTTGTCCCGTTTGGTTTTTAAATATTCCCTGTTATTCTTGTTGGATTTAATTTCCAGCGGCACCCGTTCCTCGAGTTCAAGCCCATACCCTGTTAATCCGATATATTTGTGCGGATTATTGGTCAGCAGACGCATTCTTCTGACTCCCACGTCAGTAAGAATTTGCGCACCGATCCCGTATTCCCGGAGATCCGGAGAAAATCCCAACTCCACGTTAGCCTCCACCGTATCGTAGCCCTCTTCCTGGAGTTTATAGGCCAGAATTTTATGCTTCAGTCCGATGCCCCGACCTTCCTGACGCAAGTATAACACTACACCGGCTCCTTCGTCATTGATTATACGCATCGCTTCGTTTAACTGGTCTCCGCAATCACATCGCTGGGAACCAAAGACGTCCCCGGTAAGGCATTCGGAGTGGACGCGCACTAACACAGGATCCTCCGGGTTGATGTCCCCTTTTACCAGCACAATATGGTCATTTTTGTCTAATTCGGTTTGATAGAGACGCAGTTCCCATTCTCCAAAATTATTGGTCGGCAGATTGACCTGCTGAACAAACTGCACCAGCTTCTCACGATGGCGTCGGTATTCGATGAGATCCGCAATCGTAATCAGGGGGATATCGAATTCTTCCGCCATCTCCCGCAATTCGGGTAATCGAGCCATACTGCCGTCTTTCGCCATAATTTCGCAAAGGACTCCTGCGGGTTTTAAGCCAGCTAACCGTGCGAGATCAACCGCCGCTTCCGTATGGCCTGCCCGGTGCAGCACTCCGCCTTCTTTTGCCACCAGCGGGAATACATGTCCCGGTCGCGCAAAATCTTCCGGTGCAACTTCATTCTCCACCAATGCCGCAATAGTTTTAGCCCGATCCTGTGCGGAAATGCCGGTAGTCGTTCCCTTTCGATAATCCACGCTCACCGTAAATGAGGTTTGGTGAATTGCCGTATTTTCATGCTCCATCGGCTCCAGAGATAACTCGACCGCCCGGTCTTCTGTTATGGGAACGCAGATTAGGCCCCGGCCCTCCCTGGCCATAAAGTTAACGGTCTCCGGCGTAATTTTTTCGGCAGCCATAATGAAGTCCCCTTCGTTTTCACGATCCTGATCGTCAACAACGATCACGAATCCCCCATTGCGAAAGGTGTCAATGGCTTGCTCAATGGTACTGAATTCCATACTAATACCCCTGTTCCCTCAGCCAGTCCATAGTTATGGAAGACTCGTCCGCACCCTGCAGGTGCCTCCGGACGTATTTGCTGAGCATATCAATTTCTATATTTACCCGATCACCGGGTCCCCGCTCCCCAAGTGTGGTCTGCTTCAGGGTGTGCGGGATAACCGCAATTTTGACAATCGTGTTTTCCAGTGATGCAATAGTCAGGCTGATTCCATCGATAGCGATACTGCCCTGATCCACACAAAATTTCGACAGTTCTTCCGGGATGCTTACGCTCATCGTTGCATGATCTTCGTCTCTTGAAATGCTTTGGATTTCTCCCACGCCATCCACATGTCCCTGCACAAAATGTCCACCGAACCGATCGCCGGCGGCCAGCGCCCGTTCCAGATTTACAGCGTCTCCCGGCCGAATGTCGCCAATTGCGGACTTTTGCACCGTCTGCGGGACAACCTGAGCGCCAAATCCATCATTGTCCACCCGGATAACCGTGAGACACACACCGTTTACGCTAATGCTGTCGTCGATCTTCATATTATCCAGGACCTGTGTCGCCGATATGTCCAGATCAAAACGCTCTCCTCTTCTCTGGAAGCGTTTGACGGTGCCCTTTTCTTCAATGATTCCCGTAAACATTACTCGATTCCATTCCGCTTGTGATATCTTGAACACACATCATTGCCCAGTTTTTCAACTGATACCAAATCCATATTTAAATCGGTATCCAGAGAACTGGACAGACGATGAAAAGGCGAGAGACCACTGCCGAGAATCTTTGGGCCGGTCATAATAATAAGTTCGTTGACTCGCTCTGATTCAATTAGGGTTGAGGCTATTTCTGCCCCACCCTCGACAAATACCGATAAAATTCCGTGCTCATCGTATAATTTTTTCAACACTTCATCCCAGTCGAATTTGCCTTGTTTATTCACCGACACCGTAAAAACGTCCACTCCGGACATGTAGTGGTTCTGGCGTGTTTTGTTTGGCTGGAAGAGCACTGTCCTCGCCTCGTCCCCGAGCACCCGTGCATTCTCCGGGATGTTCTGCTTCGGGTCGATAATAACCCGGATCGGATTGCGTCCGGATACCTCCCGTACTGTCAGTTGTGGGTCATCGATATTTACCGTTCCGCTCCCAACCAATATGGCGTTATGTTCGGCGCGCCATTGGTGCACTTTTTTCCTGCTTCCGTCCCCTGTAATCCAGCGGCTGTTCCCGTTGGATTCCGCCATAAACCCATCGATGGTCAGGGCCAGTTTGAGCGTGACCCAGGGATACCCGGTATGCATTTGTGTAAAAAAGCCCCGGTTGAGTTCACGACTCTCCTCTTCCAGCATCCCAACCTCAACCTCCAGTCCGGCTTCACGCAGCTGCCGGATACCAGCTCCATTTACTCTGGGGTTCGGGTCCTGGGTACCAATGACAATTCGCTGAATCCCCGCTTCGATAATCTGCGGGACACACGGCGGTGTTTTCCCGTCGTACGTACACGGTTCAAGATTGACGTACATCGTGGCACCGGCGGGATCTTCCGAGACATTCTGCAATGCGTTTACTTCCGCATGCGGTCCGCCGTACTGCTCGTGGGCGCCTTCGGCGACAATTTCACCATTTTTTACAATAATTGAACCAACCAACGGATTGCGATGGACCTGGTTCTGGCCTGCCTTGGCCAATTCCAGCGCTCGTCGCATGTACTGTATGTCAGACTGCATAATAAAAACGCCCTCAATTTACATTCAGGGCGTGGAGGGAGCGCCTGCGCACGGTTTCCTGCCATCACAGGCGTATTCTATTCTGTTGAGTGTCTTCTCCCTTCCGGACTATACCGTCGGCAGCGGAATCTCACCACTTCAGTCCTCTCATTTTCCCAAGAGGAGTCGCGGGCTTGTCTTCCCGATTCATCGGAAAACATCACCGCCGGTCTGGAATTTCCTCCGATATATCGGAGGATCACCATGCCCTGAAGACGACAAAAATTTAGGTGCTCACACCTTGATTCGCAAGTGGAAAGGGTTGTTTTGTTACATACTGATAGGTTCCGGAATGAATGAGCCGATAAGAATAGCAATTGTAACCCAGCCGATAATCTTCTGTTTCAGCGGGAGCGGTTCTTCCGGCGCCATAATCGGTGGATGTTGTACGCGGATTAGTACCAAAATCAGCACTGCCCAAATCAACCAATTCAATGACAGAAAACTCAACGGGATCAGTGCAGCGAACGCTATCCAGGCTATCCACTTGTGTTTACCGCCAAACATGGCGTAGGCAATGTGGCCGCCATCCAGTTGGCCTATCGGCAGTAAATTCAGTGCGGTGACCAAAAGTCCAATCCATCCGGCAAAGGCCACCGGGTGAAGCATTACATCTTGTGAGGACGGCAGATTCGGGAACACCAGATCGGTTGCCAACATCATAAATAGCGAGTCCCCGAGCTGGATGCTTCCCTGAACGCCGGTGGTGTCCACAACCGTACTCATTTGCAGCCCTATAAATAACGCCGGCACCGTAACTATGAATCCGGCAATCGGTCCGGCGGCTCCGATATCGAGTAGTGCTCGTTTGTCGAGAATGGGGGATTTCATCTTAATGAAGGCGCCGAATGTACCGATAAAGGTCGGTGCCGGGATAAAATACGGAAGCGTTGCATCTACGTTATACCGCTTGGCCGTGATATAATGACCGAGCTCGTGCGTTCCGAGGATTAACAGCAGTGTGGCGGAAAAAGGGACTCCATGGACTAATTTCGTAACATCCGGCCACGGCATCTCACCCGCCATCAAAGTACCGGCAAAAAGCGTTGTGAGAATGGTAAGGAAAAGCAGTAACCCATGGAGCCAGTATTTCGGCTGCTGCTCTGCCTGACCGTTCAATCCGATTCGGATCAGTCCTTTATCCCCGGTTCGCTGAACTGTTGCCGACCAGGATTTCCCGGACTGCTTCAGTTGCTGTTCCAAAGTTTCATGTGCATCATCGTCCCGCCAGTAGCCCTGGACAAACAGTGAATCGCCCGATTCGCTGAAGCCGGCAATTTGCAGGTATGGCTCAATGATGCGCCGTACATCATATTGAATTTCATCCTGAGATAGATTATCGCTCATATGAATCCGTTTGGTTCCCTGTCAGTTTTTTCTATGGGTAATGTATTATATGTGATTGTCGTCTCAAAGTACTCACCTGGACAGGTTATTGTTTCCAATATTCTCTTGCGTTATTATTCATCTGTCTGTAATCTTAGGCCAATTCAGCCCATCCATCCTTTCATTCTTTTTGGGCGGCGACAAAATCAGAACAATTAATACAGGGAGGCTTAGATGCAACGTTATCTCAAAATATTCGCTATTCCGCTTGCGGTGCTGTTTCTAGCAACTACCGGAGTGGCTCAGGATGATGATTTTCAGGCACAGTTAGAAAAACTGGTTGGCCAGAATGCCACATCGTATGTACGGCCACTGGTGACCGGTACTGGAATCGGCCTGAACAGTGGTGTTTACAATACAGCCGATGTGCATAGTTTGCTTGGATTTGACGTCACATTAAATGCCAATGTGGTTACCATTCCGGATAAGGCGAAAACGTACACATTCGATACGTCTGCACTTTCAAATCTGACATTTACTTTTAATGATCCAAATGGTGGTGATGTGGATGTCACACTGGACGCTTCCCAGGTCTATGAATCGCTGGAAGATGCTCCGACAATCTTTGGTGAAACCGGGGAATCTGGTATATCACCAAACACGACCTATGCTGAGCAGACCATTGTCTCACAGATTGCCAGCGAAACCGGTATGTCTGAAACGCAGGTACGGAATCAGATGGGCAATGAAATTGACTCGCGCGTAAATCAGATACCTTCGGTTCCGGTCCCCCCGGGATTTAATATTCCTGCGATGCCGACGGCTAGCCTCCAGGCCAGTCTTGGTCTGCCGTTCGGAACGGAAGCACAGGTCCGGTATATTCCGGCAACGGCGCTTAACGAAGATCTGGGCGATTTCGGCCTGTTAGGTCTTGGAGCACGGATCAGCATTGATCAGTTTATTCCCGTCCCGTTCTTCCCAGTTGATATCGCTGCCGGCGCTTTTTTCCAGAGTGTGGAGTTGGGCCCGGTTGACATCAAGAGCAGCATTATCCACGCCGAAGTGAGCAAAAGCATTCCGATGCTCACGGCCTATGGCGGTTTTGGTCTTGAGAGCTCCTCGCTGAGTGCATCTTATGACTATACAGACCCGAACGGCAACGTAGTTCCGGTGAAGGTGGACGTGGATGGTGACAATTCCTTCCGGACGAATGTGGGACTGCGACTGAAACTATTGCTGCTCACTATCAGCGCGGATTACAGCATTGGTGAATACAACAGCGTAAACGCCGGAGTCGGATTGACTTTCCGTTAAATAACGGTTTTAAAAATCAACATTTAAAAAAGCCCTCCGATAGTCGGAGGGCTTTTTTTGTACCCGCTCAATTTTCATTGTCTATTTCGTTCGGCCGTTTTAATCTTATATTTTCTGCATATTCCTGTTACAATCGAGTGCAACCAAATGAAAAATCGTAATCGATATTCTTATAGCTCCGGGTGCACGCCCCGGTGTGTGTTAATTCTGATATGTCCACTCCATGTATTTAAACCGGATATAGCAACCCACGCAGAAGCCCATTAATGCCACTGACGCGGCTGCGATAACCATTCCACCAAAGATATACCCCAGGGTTTGATATCCCAGGGAGAACGCTCCCAGAGACAACCCTATCAGTATAGTCGCGATCCATTGGTTAAAGCGCTGATCCGCTTTGTCTTCCCTGCGATATTCATCCGGTGATTTCTTCAAAAAGCGTTGCCCAATTTTTATCACCGGATGCCACCGGAATGCCAGTGCCGAGACGCCCGTCAAAAAGGGCAAAATCAGTATCGCCGGATGAATGAAAAACGCTGCCAGAATTGTGACATCCAAAAAAGCCCTGTTCGCCTGCACGAGCGGCCGTGGAATGGTAGAGGACTTTTTCTGCCCGTTACTTTTACCCGATTTAGGTTGTTCGAGAGGCTTATCTCTCTCTATAGTAAATTCGCGTGGTTTATCTGCAGTTATTGTGTCGTTCATTGTTTAACACCTGTTACATTGTCTTATGCGATTATAGCTAGATTCCAGATCATTGAATGGTGGGGATTCAGTCCTTCTGTTTCATTTCCAAAGACTGGAAAGTTGCTTTAATGATGTGGTTAGATTATATACGCGCAGGACGGGTGTTAGGCAGAGACCCGCCCCATACAGATACAGCATGACTGGGTTAGCAGACTGTCGGGATGATATGTTTGCTGGATTTCCATCATTATTCCCTGAATCGAAAGAAATAATAATATTTTTGTCATATTATTGTCAAGGATTAAATCGCAGACGATGCAGTTCACTTTGGATAGTACAATACCACGAAATCGCAGTAAACCTATTTCAGATCGGAATAATGTTTTTCAACACAATCGGGACAGATGCCATGGGTGAATTCGGCGTCAGAGTGCTTCTGGATATACGATTCCAGCCTATTCCAGTATCCCTGGTCGTCCCTGATACTTTTACAGTGGGAGCAGATGGGTAAAAATCCTCGCAGCGTTTTCACCTCCGAGAGCGCTTTTTGCAGGTCCTGAATTACTTCATCACGCTCGCGCTCGGCCGCTTTCCGTCGCTCAATCTCCTGCTGAGCCAGGGAGAGTTCTACTTCAATCTCCGCCACCTGTTTGAGGATAGCCAATACCGGCCGGTTCTCGATTTCCACTCCCTCTTTCCGGCTTTCCCATTGGAGATAAATATAGAGAAATGGCAATGCGAACACAGAAATAATAAACCGGCTGATTAGGGTCCCGCCCATGATGCTGAAATAATCCGGTGTACCGGCAAAAGCCCCAGTGGCAAACAACAGCACATCCAGCCACATCACACCGAGCAGCGTGAGAAATGCACGAAGCCACAATTTTATACGGAGGTTCGGTTTTCCGAAGTACTCCCAGGCGATGGCTAGAAAAACCAGATCCACCAAGGTTGTCAAAACCGAAGCCGTGTTAATCCTGAGGTCCGGCATCGGTACATAACTCAAAGTTTGATCGCTGATAAGCCCAGCCTGGAAATGCAAGGCCAGCGCAATGAGTGGCACCATAATGGAGACACCAACGACCGTTGAAATCGCTATTCGGGTTGACCGTGGTCCATCAAATACATAAACCACAAAGACGCCTAACAACAGCGAGGTATAAAAGACTGTAGAACCGAGAACGAAGGTGATTCCGGCGACCTCTACCGTCAAACCGGCATCCGTCACCCAGGACATAATCGCCGTGATCCCCCCGATCAATGCATAAAAATGCACCGGGCCAAACCGCTGCCGGAGCGAATGAGACCCCAGCACAAGAAAATACACGACCATCGCTTCTATGATTAAGACAAGGACTTCATTACTCATGGATATTTGCTCGTTTTAGTAAGAGGATTGGAAAGATTTATTGCTGGAAGATACTAGCAATCGCCTAGTGGAATCAATGGAATAGTTTAAAAGGCCGGCGGATCTAGTTCTTGACAAATATGAGGCGCCTGGATTAAATGGCGGGAGCGTTTACGTTACTGTCTTGAATGGTCTCTTCAGAGAAAACAAATACCAATTCCAATCATAGAGCCTTCAGCGGGAGAATGCAATTGTTATATGGTAGAACCACGATAAAATATTCGCTTAGTTATATTGTCTTCGGTGTAGGTTTTTTTCTACTCTGCCCATAAATTCCCTATGTCATTGCAAGTAATAATTCCTTTATTTATTACAACTTCAGAGCCCCCTCACTCAGACTCTGGAGGGCCTACGCCAGCACCCCATTTTTTTCCTTTATGCACTTTTTTTTAAAAAAAGTGCCAAAAAATCCGGCTGTACTGTTTGTTTCTAAAGCATCTACACCGGGCTGCCGACCAAACCCGAAACACCTTTTCTTTGCCCGTTTTTTCTTGATACAAAACGGGCAGAAAATATCAAGGAAACTCAGAACTCGCACTCCTCTTACGGTACATGACCTTTCATAATTCTATCTTGTAGATTTTTACACCACGGAATTCCTATTGGGGTGCTCAAACAGCTGAGTTTCCGTCTTAAAGAAAAGAAGTCGTTCCCCTTGGCCTTGCTTTTTATTTTGGGCACCGTTTCGATGAGCGGAGGAGAGCCAGAACCAGCTGTCTGAGGGAGCGAAGCGACCGAGTTCTGGTTCTGGCCCGGAGCGAATCGTGAAACGGTCAAAATAAAGAGCGCAGCCTTGAATTTTTCCCCACTTTTGTTTCAAGACAAAAGTGGAATAAATGGGAAGGTAAATGAGGAAATGCCAACACGCCGAAGGTACGGTAGCAAAATACAACCGACCTCACCCTATACTTCTCCTCACCAACGGATGTGTTTGAAATACCGGAAAAAATCGGTCGCCGTCCCTAAAATGATTCGCCCTGAAAAATTCGCCAAGGCCATTTATTTTAAAACTTTTACATCAGCCTTCTTATTAGACCTATTATTATCTTTTAATTGCCCGTTTTTCCTTGATAAAAAACGGGCAGAAAAAATCAAGGAAACTCAGAACTCGCACTCCTACGTTATTAGAGGGTCTTACATAATTCTATCTTGCGGGTTTTTACAAAACGGAATTTCTATTTGGGTGCTCAGACACTGAGTTTCCAGAAAAACAACAAAACATCCTATTAAAAACCAATATTATTACTGATTGAATCAGATCCAACCACAAACACACTCCCCGGCGCCACCGGATGAAACGCCCGATGCCGGATAGTGTGCGTGAAATTAACTTTTTCGCTGTGGTCGCCGGAGATTAATGTTCCCGTTAAATCGAATCTACTTAACGTATAATGCAGCGTATCCGGCGGCTGCCATTGTATAGTATACGCGGAATCCGGCCGAAATGTGAATAGGGTATCTTTCCCGGTGCGCGCTTCCCTTAAATGCAACGATATTGTCACCGAATCCAGCATTGCAGACTCCGGAAGCAGTGCCATCCCGCTCCGACTGAGTTTTCCATCTGTATATGCGTAGGTTTTTGTCTCTCCCACTCCCGGTACCGGAATACGAATATCCATGGAATCTGTCTGAAATACTAATCCGCTCTCAATGATGTCATGGTACAACATCGAGTGTATTTGTTGCGCCTCCTGTGCCAGGTCGTTTCCCGCCTGCCACCGGTTGGCGCATCCCTGCACAAATACCAAAAGCTGCAGCGCAAATCCAAACACCAACACCAGAAGAAAGACTGCCACTACCAGTTCGAGATGGTGAAGCCGGGAGAGGATTTTTTTTTATTAGTCAAAATTGTGAACATGAATATACTTAAACCGCATGTAGCAATAAGCCTTTTATCACCCCCGTCACCCGAGCGTCGTTCGTAAACTCCTAAGGATAGAAAGCTGACATCGTCTTGATTACCCCTTTTTTAGTACGATCCTGGAGGGGAAGCATATTTGAGTATCGAGTCGGTGATTGAATCGGCTTCCATCCAGTCAATCGCGTCGTTAAGGGGAATGGTAAGAGGGGTTAGTCGTCTCATAACGGTCACTGTATACGGTGGCCCCTTTGGTGCAACGTGGAGGTAATAATCACGCCCGGTATGCAACGAATGGAGCCGATAAAAGCGATCCATCTGGGCGGCATTCGTGTATTCGTATATGTGGAAGGCACTGGTATCGGCCGGCTCCTCCGGTTCAAGAGCGAAAACTAACCGGATCCACCCCTTTTTGATGTCTTGTCTGGAGACAAACCAATCGATCCCGTGGAAAAACAAACTACTTTCCGTTTTCAATCTCACTGTGTCGCTTGTACCCGTGGAAGACTTGGCCATTGTATCCTGGACCTGGGCACTAAGAGGGAGAGAATTCACCGCGCACCACAATCCCACTAACAGGACTACGAGCGTCTGGTTCCGTATAAAAAAGTTCTTTTTGGGCATTGATGTCTTATTCACCGTTCTCATCATTCTGCTCCGTCTCAATTGGGGGTATCGGAGTGATAATATACTCCACAGGTGTATCTCGGGTGGAGGTTTGTTGTTCTGCCTCCTGCAACTCGATCCACTGACCCCGTGCCTCCGCTTCCTTTGTTTCTGCTGCGTTTTTCGTATTCTTCCCGGGCCTCAAATCTTCGAAGATGGCGTGGACCGATTCGTGGGCCCCGACAATGTTCAAGGAGCCCAAAAAGGATTCTCCGGTATACCTACCGATGCCTTCATTAGCCAAGAGGACTGTGACATACGCCGTTGGAGAGAGACCATCTCCTCGGGATTCCAATGCCGTCACGCCATGAGCTCGTTTATTATCGACGATTTCCGTCTCGTGATCGATGTCAAAATAGATAGGCCGGGGGGATTCGGCCATGGCCTTCCACTGAGCCTGACCGACTGGAGTCAATTGCATCGCGTATTGGATAAACGTAGTAGCGGGATCATTGGGATTTCCAATTCTTTTTCCATCTGGATCAATATATCGTAGCGGATTATTCGCAACGTAATGATACGGCGTCAAACTCGGATACTTATGTTCCATCGGATCAACACTCAAAAACCGCCCCAGTAATGGGTCGTAATACCGGGCGCCGAAGTAGGAGAGGTCGGTGTCGTCCTGTTCCTTCCCGGCGAACTGGTAATCCGAGATGTCACCGCTGGCGTCATCTATTTCCCCGTAGGGGGTAATACAAGCGGGTTTGGTCCCTGGATTACATCCTTGACGATCTTTGCAAAAGTTTCTCTATCCAAATCATGTTCCAATTTAATGCTTGCTTCTCTGGCATTGATTAGAAGTTTGTCCAGTTTAATGTTATATGACATCATGGTTGGGATGAGTTTTTCTGATACGTTTTGATTTAGGATTCCAATATTTCTCTTCAACCGCTATTCCAGCGGATAAATTCCGGTATTTCCGGTTAGCGGTGATTCAGAGGTAAATGGGAATTTCTCCGTTTTTACGTTGCTTGGAATTGACCAGGAAGAAATGAAAGGAAAGCATTTATTCCTCCGTACTATATTTGGAAAAAATGCTGAATTAATATACATGGTACCAACATAGGTACCAACAAATTTAACACATTATTTCCTCGATAAGGCGTATACTTACTCGAAATTGGGAACATGATTTGCCACTACCATTCTTGTCATAATCAAAAATATATTTTGCCCTTTATATAATTGAATTGGTCTGAGGATGGGCTGATTCTGTATCTGAATGCATACCGCATGATTCGCGTATTATCAATCGCGGTTTAAGAATAGTTCGGACCTTAGGTGTTTTTCCATCTATTAATTTTATTAATTTATCGACGGCGAGTTGCCCAATATGTTCGGCTGGTTGCCCTATTGTTGAAAGCGAAGGAGCCACATGGGCGCTACGTTCAATACCATCAAATCCCATAATTGCAATATCATCTGGAATTCTTATTCCGTTTTCCTTCAACGCCTCCTGGAAACCGATGGCCCCAAGATCGTTGTAAACAAATACTGCCTCTGGCAATCTCTTCCGTTCGAAAAATTGGAGTCCTATTTCATATCCGGACCGATAATCATTCCATTCGCCACTATATGGATAAAATATGCAATTTTCCTGATTCACACACAATCCAGCGTCCATCATCGCTTCATAGTAGCCTTGATATCGAATATCGCCCAAGGTATTCCCCTCTTCCGCCTTAATGTAACAAATCTCCTTATAGCCGTGCTCGATTAAATGGTGGGTCGCGATATACGCTCCCGCCCTCTGATCGGTACCAACCTGGTAGATATCTTTATCGGCGATAAAAGATACAATAACGTATGGAAATCCAGATTCATGGAGTAAACGAATTGTTTTATTTGCATGGTACTCGTGAGACATCGAAGCAATCACCAAACCATCTACTCCCATATCAAGTGATTGGTGAATCAGCCTCTCTTCCTCCTCGGGCTCGCCTGATGAATTGGATAATAAAAGGTTATAGTCCTGCTGAGACGATTCCATCTCGACTCCATGTGAGATCATTGAAAAATATGGGCTTTTGATATCATATAGAACTAGTCTGATTGTTTTAGATTCTCGGGTTTTGTTTTTACGAAGTTTTCCGTTTACATAAGTCCCTTTGCCTTTTCGACTATATACAATTCCTTCATTTATTAATTCCGAAATTGCCCTTTTTATAGTAATCATACTTACTTCGTATTGCTCTGACAAAGTTCGCTGGGAAGGAATTTTATCGCCTTCATTAAAAACTTTTCCATTAATCTTGCGGGTTATACTCTTAGCAACCTGTCTGTATAGTGGCGCTGGATCGCTATAATCTAAAATCAATGTACTTTCCCTTATCTTAATCTATACTGATTTCTATTCGTATTTATAACCAATTAATAAATTAGAATACTTAGCTGTCACCGCCTGATCCCAATAGGATTTGACGTGTCTCAACATGGGATATCTAAAGAAATCTCGAGCTGGTAATGAATCCTAATTCATAAATTATCTTGCTTTAAAGTGTTGGAATAATACCTATCACTTATCTGTCATATGTAATACATCCGTAGTCCAGCTTTTAGAGAAAATCCTCTCTGACCGGATTGAAAATATCTAACAGAATCCCGGCCTCAACCGCCACTGCTCCGTGTTCCGCATGTGGTGGGACGTAAAAACTATCCCCTTGTTGGAGTGTCTCAGTGTCGCCATCAATATGTACTTCGAACTTCCCTGACTCAACATAGGTTACCTGCCGGTGTGGATGACTGTGTGCTTGTCCCACCGCATCCTGCTCGAACTTTGCCCGGACTAGCATCAGCTCTCCATCGTACCCCAGGATTTTCCGTTCAATCCCTTCATCGGCATATTCCCATTCCACTGTACTGTTTTTGATAAATATGTCACTTGTCTGATCTGTTGTAGCCATATTCTTCTCCTTTTATTAGGCCTTATCTATTTTGCAATCAATTGTACCCGTTACTCTCCACGGGATCAGGATATATCCATGTACCCGGGTATTCCGTGAATTTTGCACTGTCGATCTGCTTTCTGATTTCCTTCGTCCAAAATGTCGGGTATTCGTCTCCAACTCTTTTCAGCAGTACTAAAAAATCTCGTTTTGCGTCATTCATACTGTGAATTTGTTCATAGTGCCACTCTTTGTCATGGATGCCATACGGAACCAGATATTCAATTGCAGAATGGATGTCCCTGCCATCTCCTGACGAGTAATCCCAGATATCAAGGTCAAGAGCCTCACCCATCTCTGCAAGATTTACCAATCCTTCCAAATTCATCACGCTATATGAAAAGGCCTTGGTCCTCTCCAACTCCAATAGCTGTTTTCCCGAAGGTTCAATTTGCACATTGATGCGCTTCTTAGGAGCCGACTCTAAAATCTTTTTTGCAACATCCCGGCGATCTACAAAAAGTGCAATTCGTGCAGCCTGAACGTCGTACCAGGTCCCGTGGTTATTCTTTTTAGCGGCCTCGTCTTCGCCGAGTTTATCATTCAGTAGCCAGTCCAAATATTTCGCAAACCATGATTTCAGTTGTTGGAGGTCCTTTGCCGTCCAGGCTTTGGAATACTCTAACATTTCCACTGCATCCAGCAGCGGGGCAAATCTTCTGGTATCGATGATCCCGATGCCACGGCCTTTAGTCCGTCCGGGTATCGCCTGCCCGTACTCCAGGTGCGGATTCATCCTAGTGGAGTCATTCAAAAACCAGGTTCGCAATAAGTTTTTGGCCTGTGCCGCATATTTGGACTCATTGGTGAGAAAGAATGCCAGAGAGAGGGTTTGCACATTTTCGGCCATCTGTACCAGCGGAAGTTTATCATATGCATTTCGTTCGGGATTGACGCGGCCGTCTCGTCTCACATACGGCAGACTGTCGGGCGTATCCGGATTGGGCCACCAGTACGGACCTATACTCATGTAATCGTGCTTATCACCACTCGGCGGGGTAAACGGTTTATCCATCACCGAAAATACCCCGGCATTCAATGCTGTATCCGCCTGGGTTTTTAACCGTGTCAATTCATCCAGGTAGAGACAATCGCCGGAAAGTACCCGCGTCCGCAGGTTCAGTAAATGGTTTCCATCCAACAGATATACCTCGGGACTTTTTCCAACGATGGATTCAGTATTTCCGGCAGCATATTGAATTCCAGCGAACAGATGATCCATAAATTTTTGATCAGAATAACACTCAGCTGTATGTCCGCCGGCGGTATACCACATACGCCCTTTATCCACTTCACGGCACCAGGTATAGGGATGCATATTCTTATGTTTTCCGCCCTTGTATGTGCTTTCATCCAGAATGCAGAGCATTTCAAACTCTTCAGTCAATTCCGAATCGAAATTGTACCATTCGTCGGTTCGGTTCCACTGGAGTGGCAGCATTTCAGTAGTTGGATGCCGGGGTTCTACCACCTGAATTGTAGCGGGCTGCACATCAGGATGGTCCGTGAAGTACGCTCCGATCAATTCACCGTACCACTCCCATTCGTATTCCGTATCCGTTGCTGCATGGATGCCCACAAACCCGCCACCGGATTCAACAAATTGCCGCATGATCTTTTGCTGAAAGTCATTGAGAATATCTCCGCTCGTATTCAGGAAGACCAGGATGTCAAAAGCCTCCTCAAGCCCGGAATGAAAAACACTCGCATCACCTGAAATGGTCACCTTGTATCCGTTTTCCTCCAATAGGCTCTCAATTGCTTTGGCCCCGGAGGAGATAGACTCATGCTCATACTCCACCGTCTTGGTGAAAATAAGAACCGATTTTGACTCGGATGTTTGTGCTGCCACCAAATAAGCGCCACACAGCACTGTGAGCCACGCTACGAACTTTAAATGTTTCAGCATAAAACTTGCGGTTTTCTCCTTGTTACCACTGGATTAGAGCTGAGTTTCCGGGAGCAATCTCAACATCCCGCTTCTTTTCCGTCCGATTTCCGGCATCGTCAGTCTTGTAACGGATGGCCTCTGAAAACTTCAGGGTCAATGGTTTTTCACTCAGACTGGTAATCTTCCATTGGTCACCAACCGTTCGCACGTACAACGTGCCAGTTGTATTTAGTTCGAATCCCTGGCTCTCCATTTTCAGCGACGAGCAATTGAACAGGTAGTATTCCCCCCGCTGGTTTGCGACAAATGTTTCAGCATCGGAATTCATATTCTTACCGGTAATACTTTCCCGGTTCGTATTCGATTGAATTACCCAGTCGTTGATGGTCAATTTTGTCCCAGATTTTTCGATTGCACGCAACTCCCGATAGGATTCGTAGGGAAACAGAACTGTCGTCTGGTTGTAGTTCATCTTTCCTTCGGAAACGTACATGGCGTTCTCTTTCCCATGGAGTCCGCCGAATCGTACTTCATCGACATCGGTCACAGGCAGAATCATCAGACCGTGCCCGTTATTCAGCGAGGACCGCAGGGATTTCCCCGGGGGTTCCACCGTGTAATGTCCCTGCCAGATCTGTTGGTATTCATGTGGTTCATTACTAGTGAAATTATCCTGCACAACCCAAAAACCGTCTTTCAGAAACAGCACATCCCTGGAATAATTTATTCCCCTTGAATCGTAGGAATCGTGGGAGCCGTTGAAGTAATCAAAACTGCTGTCCGCTTTCCAGACATTAACAGTCGGATTCGGCAGAGTTTCCCATTTGCCAAACCCGGAACCGCCTTCATTTCCTTGCCAACCGCGCCCTAAAGGGATGCTGTCAACTAATGCTACATTTTTCACCCAGGAATTCTTCCAGTACCGGTATGTCGGGATATCGTAGTGCACCTGATAGTTCGGCAGAATTTCGTAACCGTTCGCGTACGCAGTTAAACTCATCATCTCGCCGTGCTGGTGATCGGGCTTCTGGTCAGAGATCCCTGCGGAAATGACCATCTGCTTGCTGTTATCAGCCCAGCCATTGCGCATAACATAATAGCCAGTCTCTTCCAGCGCGACCGATCCCATTGCAGGTGGTTTCGGCTGAATCGCTTTCACTTGAGTAAGTTGCTGTTCCCGGAGGAACCAGTAGAGATCCGCCGGTATATTTCCGCTGCAAAAGTACCGGTAGGTCGGTTCTTCAAACAGGATGGTGCCAACGGTCATGATACGACCCAGTTTGTTATTCTCGGCATACGCACGATCCGTATCATCCTGCAGGACCGGAGTACGCTTATTTGGCTGGGCAATTTTAACTAAGGCATCAAATAGCGCCTGGATTCGTTTTTCAAACAATGCGGACATGTTTACATTATTAATTTTCCCCAACTGGTAGACCCAAAAGTAGTTATCAATATCGCCCTTGTGATAATGGACAGACCGTTCAAACTGGAAACCATCATCGTTGACTTCCCGTTGCAGATGCAACTCTAACCCACTCAGCGCCTGCTGCTGCCATTGCTCCATTCCCCGAAAATCAGGAAAACTTGTCACGATCTGGAAAAGTCCTACCAGACCTTTCGTGTGGTGGTTCCCATAGCTGAATTCCTCAGTCCGCTCTGCCATCTGAGCAGCATGATGCAATGCTGTTCGGATGAATAATAGTTGCTCTTCCCAACCGTAGTTTTCGCTTGCCAAATACGAATGATGAGCCAGCAGCCAGTTTTGCATCCGGCGGCCTGCGCGATATCGCTCGTAAATTCCGTTCCCCTCATCATCATAGGCATCGGCGGCAAACGCTTCATTGAGATCGGCCATTTGCCGTACCCAGTAATTCAGGTACGTTGTGTCCTCCCCGGAATAGTAGTATACCAATGCATTATCATCGGATTTTTGCTGGCGGGCAAGGTGCCGCAATTCATAGGCAGTAACATCTTCCCCCAGGAGATTTTTAAAGGGCAATTCCCATTCGGTATCCGCAGGATAGAGAGACCTGTGCAGTTCGGCCTGCTGGTAATGCCCGACCTTCTCCCCCGAATACTGGTCCTGATACTCCTGAAAACGGTTTCGGAATTTTTTCCAATCGAAATAGAATCGATCCGACGCCTGCTCTTTCAGATATGCAGCGAGCAGCTGCAGCGCTTCGACCGTATCGCCATTCGCTGCAGCATCTTCAATCGGTTGCATCTCCGGACCTGAAATCACCAGGAATTCAATCAACTCAGCGTCTGTTAGCACACGATCGGGCGGTATGAATTCCTCTCGGCCTAATACATTAGCGGCTGAGAAGACAATAAGCATGATCAGAATAGTGCTGAATAATTGTTTCATCATTTTTATCAAGTTTTGGTTAATCCTCATTGTTATTTCAGATATATGAGTTTGTGTTGAGATTGAAAGCTTTTGTTGAATATCCGGCAGAAATACATCCCCGAAGGCAAATCATGGGGGATCCAGTTAATCGAATGGATGCCTTCGCTGAAACTCCGATCCGCCAGCGTTGTCAATAGTCGACCGCGGATATCATAGATTTCTACAGCAAGTGGCTGGCTACGTTCAAGTTGAAATGTGATAACGGTCCCTCCGTTGAATGGATTGGGATAACTCCGGAGCAATCCGATTCGTGTCGGAATACTTTTTTCCTCAGGTTCTTCGATTCCCGTCATTCCGGCATCCGGCCCCACATCATCCGGTGTCAGTGGTCTTCTTAACATCGGTTCCTGCGAGAATTCGTCCGCACCGACGTCAGGTGACTCGTCCCGTGGTTGACCGTCCATATCATCCGAGACATAATCGTACAGTCCAACACCTGCATCGATAACCGGACTCCCAGTCATAGGTCGATAAAAGGCACCATTCATCTGCAATTCGGGATTGACGGTGCTGACCTCATCCCCTGTCGCAGAGATTCCGAGTGTTGCAGCACTGTCCGGGTACATTATATTGCCGGAGTACGTCATATTTATCGGTCCGGTGTAAACTTTGATCAGTTCATTCTGTACCCCATAAGCCAGATTGTCAGCGATGACTACATCTCTGGGCGGCTTACCGTAGTTCCCGTTATTGGTGAACCCGATTTCGATGTTATGAAGGTTGTTTACAAGCGTGTTATTGCTGATTTCTGCGCGGTTAATCCGCCAGTGCGCAGTATAGTCCGAGCCGCTGTCATAATCGCCGTTGGTCAGCGTAATGGCCGCATCCCAGCGCGTGCCGGTTAATCCCTGGAAATAGTTGTTGAAGATGCGGTGATCGTCGCCGTATACCCGCACGCCGCCGGTCCCGGACTTACCCTCGCCGAAGAAGAAATTGCCATCGACGGTATTGCGATTGCCATGGCGCAACGCGACGGTTCCCTGGCTTCGGCGAAAGGTATTGTAGCGCACGGTATTGTCGCACGATTTCACCGAAATGATCTCTGGATCACCGTCACAATTCTCAAACAAATTGTACTCTACCACTGCGTATCCACTGGACATGGACATTTCACTCCAGCCGATGCGGATGGTCTCCATTTCGTTCTCGTGTCGGGGACCGATATTACGAAAATAGTTATGATCAATCCGATCGTATTGGCTTACCTGGTAGACAGGATCGTCCTGCCCATCGATGGTAATACAGTTCCCCAGCTGATGCTTCTCATCGAACAGATTATGGTCGACACGATTGTGATGACTTGTTGCGTTTGGATCATCCCAAATGCCGCCGATCAAAATCCACTTTGCCGAACCGGACTCGTTCAGCCGGAACGTATTGCGCGTGATTCGAATGTTATGGCAGGCTTGCAGTTTAATCGCGGTGTAGGCGGAGGTGGTAAACTCAAAACCTTCGATTGTTAAATATCCTACCTGACTTAGATCCATCCGGGAATCACCGCCAAGTTCGGCTTCCCCTCTCTGCTCCGATCTGATTATGATAGGAGCGGACGGTGTGCCACTGTTTTCCATCGTCAGGCTGACATCATAGTAACCGGGCGCCACTTCGATGATATCGCCGGGCCCAGCCTCATCCACGGCACCCACGAATCCGTCATCAGTGGAGACATAAATAATTTCGGGCTCAGAGGTATCCTGTGCGACCTCAGCGCTGAGGGTCATCTCGGAAAGGACACGAAACTCCTGCGTAAGGGCAGTACCAGATAAATCGCCGGTCCAACCAAGATTGATATAGCCAGCCGGTACAGTCAGGGTTGCTGTAACGGGTGTATGTTTATAAAATTCAGTCCCGGTGGGGTCAAGTGTTATATACCCGGTGTCAGGCTGGATAACCGTAACCAGATATAACGGCGGTGGTGAGTCGAAATCGACGCCCACATCCGCGCTTATTTCCATGGATTGCGTCACAAAAAACGTTTTGGTGAGTTCGGTTCCGCTCAGATCACCGGTCCAGCCGTTGTTCATATATCCGTCGGGCAGCGTCAGTGTCGCGGTCACCTCAGCGCTGTCCTGGAAGACCGGTCCCGGCGGATCGAGCGTTATTTCACCAACGACGGGCTGGGTTACTTCTACAGTATGCTCGATATCAAGCGGCGGGAAGTTCAGATCCGGGAGAGGTGATGTACCAATATAAATACTGTCCACAGCGAAGTCGGTGGTCCCAGTCTCATCATCGGAGCCGAAATTAAAGAGGAGTTGATGATACTCTTTTACCCCTCCTGTTCTGTCCGGCGTATAAGATTCTCTGAAATCCAGCGATTGTCCGCCCTCACCGTCTACCAAAATCTGATAGATAGCGTTGCTATAATTCACCTTCCCTGATACTCGGACCCACTCGCCAGTTGAATATGTTCCTATCTGATTTGTATGCCAATCACTGTAGCCACGGACCGAACCGTTTCCGCCGGATGGGATGGTAAAATCCACCACAAATGTCCGCTTATGGCTTCCGCCAAACAGGTCATAGCCGTTCATTGTGACCGGGTTTCCGGAAATGGAGTTCACTTTGACCTGCATATCAAAGTAGACTATACCGGACAGCCCGGCTTGGGATGCGCTGAATGCGGTGTGAGCAATTTTCAAAGCACTGCCAGACGCTCCAATCTGTAATCCACGGTCAGAGTTGTATGCATATGGTGGATCCTCAACAACACTCCCCGCGCCGCTGGAGACCAGCCACCCGTTTTGTCCATGGATGCTTCCCAGTTGATACTCCGGCGTCTCTCCCAGCTCAAAGGAAGTCGCTATTGCCACAGTATCCTGGGCAAAAGAGGTAGTGATGAATGAAATCAACGCTACGCAGATCGTTGCAAAAAGCATCCGGGGGTATTTATTGTAACACATCATTTCAGGAGCACCATCTTTTTGCTCATCACTTTATTCTCTGTTCGAAGAACATAGAAGTATATCCCTGATGGCAAATCATTCCCGTCGAAGCGAACCCGGTGCACGCCAGCGGTCATCTCTCCGGCGATGAGTGCGCGTAGCTGCTGCCCACGGGCGTTGTAAACAGTTAATTCAACATGACCACTTGCGGGCAATTGAAACTCCATCGAGGTCACCGGATTGAACGGGTTCGGATAGTTATCTCCTAGATAGAATTCATTTGCAAGGGCTGTTTGTTCATCTGAGTGAATCCCGGTTTCGATGCGAACCCAGATCTCTGTCTCTGTGATACTGTTCCACTCGTTGATTGAATTTCCATGTCCGACGTAGCGAACGTACCGCCCACGACTTTCATCCAGGTCGAACGATTGGAGTTCATTGGTATAACCGCTGCTGGATGCATTTTCCAGAACGGACTCCCAGGATTCGCCATCCGACGAAACCTGGATATCGAAATATGACGTTCGATTATCGCCGTTAAAAAATGCGAACCGGGCATCGGCCACGGCAAATTCACTGCCGAGATCGTATTGAATCCATTCGCCATCCCCCTCCGCAGACCACCGAGTATCGTAATCTCCATCAAGAGTGTTCTCCGGAATATTGCCATCATCGCTACTGGCTGTCACATCATTGGAAGAGAGGATCGCCTGCATAAGCTCGCCACTGTACACATACACATTGCCTTTATACATATTACCGGACGGATGTCGAATGTTATCGCTCGCCATCGCCGACCCGGATGAGACATCAATGACATACGGGGCACTCGTATCCAGATATAATTCATTCCCGTAAAAATCATTGCCGAATCCCCAGCCATCCGTATGTTCATGGACCTGAAATGCGTCCGTGATATTGGCATTGCCGTTCCGATATCCTGTATTGTAACGGATAATTGCGCTGTCGCCCTTGGCATCGATGAAACTGTCAGCGTAATGTTCTCCCGTTATGCCAGTGCCATTAAAAGTGCAGTATTCGATGATCGTCCCGACTGTGCCCTCCTTGATATCCACCGATTCTGCGCTTACGTTCGGCCCGATGACACAGTTTCTGATAATGTTGTAGTTGTCATCGTATTCAAACGTATCCCATTTCCCGTCATCCGATCCGACGTACACGCCTTCACCGTAATCCGGAATTACCAATCCCGTTTCATAAACATGGCTATCTTCCACCAGATTATGAGCACTACCATCACGGAGATGGATCCCCTCCTGACCAATGCCGTACACGTCGAGGTTCCTCAGTGTGGTGTAATGAGAGTTATCCATCATAACTCCCTTGTTCCCATTGGTCAGTTCAAGTCCGTCGACAATCCAGTGATCCCCGGTTATGTACAGCACATAGTGGTGCTCCATTGTTTCGCCCCTGAGTACTGCCTTGTTATCAGGATACTGACTTATTAGTTGGATGGGTTCTTCAGCTGTCCCGTCAACACTCGCATAAAAGATTGCTCTGCTCTCACCGCTGTCACTATTGTCACCCTCATAGGTGCCGGGCGCCAGAATAATTCGGTCCCCCGGACTGGCGTTTTGGAGAGCGGCATAAATGTCATCCACCGTGTCACAGTAGATATCCGGACCGCCGGTAGAATCGCCCTCGACCGGGCCTACATCCAGCGGCGATAGTGGCCGATGAACTGCCGGTTCAAATGAAGACTCGTCGCTGCCAATGTCGAAGTCATCCCGAGGCTGGCCATCGATATCCGTGGCATAGGCTAAATCCGGAATCGGAACCGCCGCGTTAATCAAGGGACTGCTTGAATTCAGGTGGTACACCTGGAATGCATCATCGGTTATGTCAGGATCGACCTCTGTGTATCCGCTGCCGGGCATATCGCCCCGGTCTGCAGTCCCCCACAACACATTGCCTTCAAATGTTGGATTTTCGGGAGTCATCGAGTAAGTGACGAGTTCTTCCTCATCACTGATAATGAGGTTATTCATCACCCGGAGATTTTCGGGGGCATAGTTTCCACCGAAGACGCCTATATCCAGATTCTTTCCAAGGTTATAGGCCAGCGTATTGTAAGCCACCAGACAATTACTCGGCCGGTCGTAGGTATTCTCACCATTCGCCAGATCATCAACATCTCCGCCTCCAACTACCAGCGCACCTCTGGCGCTGGAGGCCTCACCACTTGGCTTGATGTTATCGTTATTAAAGATATAATTGCCGATAATCTCCTGATTGTCACCGTAGAACCGGATGCCGCCATCCCCGTTCATGATGTAGTTACTTTCCACCCGGCAGCTGTCACCATGACGAAGCGTAATGCTGCCGTTACATCCGCTCAATGTATTCCGGCGAATGATGCCGTTGGTGGTCTTAAAGGAAATTACTTCAGGATCGCCCTCACAGTTCTCGAACAGATTCGACTCGATTATCGCATATGAGGAATGGTTTTGCCGGTTACTGTCGCCGAACCGGATGGCTTCCCCGCCGTTACTGCCGGTGAAATAGTGCCCGCGAAACCGATTGTGGTCGATGCGGACATGCTTGGTTATATCGTCACTGGGACCGTACACCACAATAAAACAGCCCTCATCGTACTTCTCGTAGAAGTCGTTATGGTCAAAGCGGATATGATGCGGGGCCTCACCATTAGGCATGGTCCCACTGGCATACAGCCAGTAATTCTTCGAGCCGTTCTCTTCAAGATCGAACGTACAATTTGTTACCCGAATGGACTGTGAGCCGTAGATAGCGAAAGACTTATCCTCTGCGGCATGAACGAATTTGAATCCATCGAATTTCAGGTATGCACAATCATGGACCTTAAAACCGCTGACACCATCGATGACGGCTCCGCCAACGGTCTCAGATTTGATGGTGATTGTATCGTTCACATTCCCATAGATGTCTTCAAAGTCGATCTCACCGGTCGCATAATAGGTGCTGTCCCGCAAGACGATTATATCTCCATCTTCAGCGTTTCCAGCGGCAGAGACCAGCGCCGGGAGGCTATTCACAGTGATGGTTTCCGCGTTGACGCTGGTCGCAAAGCAAAGCAGTACCAACGGAAGTATTACAACAAATTTTCGTAATCTTTTAATGGTTGTCATTCGTTGTTTTCCCTATACAAATCGCCTGCATTTACATTATCTCTGCACTCGTCCGGAGGTATCTCCCTGGGAGATATGCAGCACTTCCGATTCGGTTACCAAGTTTTTATCACCGGGAATGGTCTGCTTCATACCCGAAGCTGCGACTGCGAATTCGAGTGATTTCTGTTTATCCCATTCCGAAATCAGTCCGTGGATAAGTCCGGCACAGAATGAGTCGCCGCCGCCGACACGGTCGACCAGATGCAGGTCGTATTTCTTGCTCTGATAGAGTTTTTCACCGTCATACAGCATGGCTGACCAGCCGTTATCCGAGGCGGAAATGCTCTCTCGCAGCGTGATCGCAACCACTTCTGCATTGCAGTAATCTCTCAGCTGCTCCGCCACCGATTTGTAATGCTCCAGATCGAGCTCGCCAGTGGTCACGTCGGTCTCTTCCGCCATGATGCCGAAGGTGTCAGCAGCATCTTCCTCGTTTGCAACCACAACGTCGACATATTCCACGAGTTTGGTCATGGTCTCCTTCGCCTCTTCTTTGCTCCAGAGCTTGCTGCGGTAGTTCAGATCGGTGCTCACAGTTAAACCGGCTTCTTTTGCCACTTTCGCCGCCTCAACGCTCGCCTCCGCGCAGTTTGCCGCTAATGCCGGCGTAATACCTGTGACGTGGAACCAGTCCTTTCCTTCGAATACTTCACTCCAGTCGATATCCCCGGGCTGTAATTGTGATACTGCCGAATTCGAGCGATCATAGATCACCTTCGATGGACGGACGGATGCCCCATGTTCAAGAAAATAGATCCCCAGTCGTTCTCCGCCCCGGAGGATATATTCTGTGTTAACACCGTATCTGCGAAGGGCGTTCAAAGCTGCCTGTCCGACCTGATGTTCCGGCAAACGCGTGACGAACCAGGTCTCGTTCCCATAGTGTGCCAGGGAAACGGCCACGTTAGCTTCGCCCCCGCCATAAATCACCTGGAAGCTTCCCGCCTGAACGATTCTTTCGTAATTATACGGCGCAAGCCGCAACATAATTTCGCCGAATGTGACTATTTTTTTCGCCATATCTATACTCCGTCTCTTCTCCTAATCATACTTAATTACATATACTAATTATTTGCTTTGCCGACCTTTTTCTACCTCGGTAATAAATTTTTTCGCATGAGCAGCCAGGCCTTCCCAGTCCTTCTCAGCTATCATCTTTTTATCGAGCAGTGCAGAGCCAACTCCGAGGAACCGGGCGCCATGTTTCACAAACTCTGCCGCATTGTCCAGATTCACTCCCCCGGTCGGCGACAACTTCACCTGGGGTAAAGGTCCGTGGATATCTTTGAAATATTTGGGGCCAACAGCGGTCGCGGGAAAAACTTTAACCACGTCGGCGCCCCATTCCCACACCTGCAGGATTTCCGTGGCGGTGAAGGCTCCCGGTACGACCGCTTTATCATATCGGTGAGCCATCTCGATAACTGTTTTATCGGTCACCGGACTGACTATGAATTCGGCCCCGGCCAGGATTGCCTGTCGGGCCGTCTCTGCATCGAGCACCGTTCCTGCGCCGATGATGAAGTCGTCCGGGACAGACTGAGCCGTTTCCCGGATGACTTCGATCGCATCTGGTGTCGTCATCGTGATTTCAATGGCTCGCATACCGCCATCGGCTAATGCGTCGATAATCTCGCGAAGTAAGTCCGTGTCGCTCAGTCTGATGACTGCGACAACGCCGCTTTCCTCAATCGCTTCTACTATTTGTAGTCTGTCCATACTAACCCTCATTATGTTTAATTTGTATTAACCCACAGCAACGGATACCGGATCGGGAAGTTGCGTATCCCTTCCTGGGTTTCCGGCTCTGCCGGTAATTGCTTCCAGAGTTCGATGTATTTTTCCCGGTCATACGCTAATCCGGCAAACAAGAGTCCCGGCTGACGCATCGGCCATTCGTCAAAGTACATCACATCAGGTTCGTACGGCCAATTGGACTTATCCTTGATAAACGGATACAAGAACTCCACCACATTCTTCATTCCTGCGCCACTCTCCGTTTCGTATGTCCAGAGATTATCCTCCGGCGTGGATGCGATATGGCAGATCAGCGCCAGACCGTCAAAATTGAAGAGCGAATAGTTATACGGTTTGGTTCGCTCCAGCTCCAGCGGGAATTTCCCTTCCGGCGAGACCTGGTTTGGGAGCAACACAGATTTATACCGCTCGCGACAGAACTCCAGTACTGGCGTCGAGTCTATTAACCGACCGAATTCAGCAACCTGCGCCACCCACCACGTGCCGTGGTTATTCTCTCGCTCCATCTCATCGATTCCGTTCACGCTGGTGGTCAGCCAGTCAAGATACGACGCAAACCAGCGCTTGATTCCGATGGCATCGGTATAATTCAGTTCGCCCCGGTTCTCCAGTATTGAAATGGCGCGGGCGATCTCTATCAGGTGGATGGTATCGATGATGCCGACTCCCCTGCCCTTTGTTCGACCGGGAATAGCCTGGGCGTAGTTCAGATTCGGGTTCATCATGGTTGAATCGGTGACAAACCACGCCCGCAGGTGCTCAATTGCCTTGTTTGCGTATTCATTCTTCCCGGTTATCACATATGCCGACACTAAAGCGCCCACATGTATGCTAAACCGACGCATCACCTGGCGATGTTTTACAAAAATCTCCGGATTGGTCATCCCGTCTTTCCGGATATACGGCAGTCCGTCCGGCTGATCCGGATCCGGCCACCAGTAATCGCCCTCGGAATAAAAATCATGGATACCGCCGGCGCTTCGCTCGGCTACATGGGCAGAAATGGTGATTGGACCTTCATCCATGAACTGATCAGCCTGGGTGATGACCCGTTTCTTTTCAATCTGAATGAGAGTCTTGGTCAGATTATCATTGGCGGAGACATCCGTGGAATACAGAAGAGTAACCCCAGCCATGACAATAAATAGAGATAAATTGCGCATTAGTCTTCGCATAAAATCAGCTCGGTTTCGTTGAAAATTATCGATGCAATCTCTGCTCAAGTTGATACTGATACAACGAGGGAATATTCAAATCTGTGCGGTTTGTCCCCTCGATATACGAATTGGGTTTATAATCGATTTCTACCGGATAGTTGGCGTTCAGCCCAATGATACGAGCAGAGGGGCCATCCTGCACTCCCTGTACAGTAATTGTTTCGTCAGATGGATGTTCGAAGGTATAATTCACCTCAATATTCCAAAACGTGGTAAACGCGCCGTGCGATGGTTTCCAGTAGCCAGCGCCGCCGTCGTCGATATACCGGTGGGACTTGTCCGGTTCCTCTACATAGATTTCCTCGAACAGGTTTTGATAATTAATTCCGGAATGCTGGTCCATCGTGGGGTTCACATTCAACTGACAATCGGTGAAGACGCAGTTGGTCGCTCCCGTATTCAGACTAATGGAATGCATGGCATCCGCATTGGCACGGATATCTTCGGCAAGCATATTATGGACTTCGCCCATCATCACGGCGTAGTGATACTTGGAACCAGTAGTCTCAAAATCCCGGATAGTGACGTTCGCACAGTCGTCGCTGAGCACTCCGTTGGATCCGTTGTGTACAGTAATATCGTCTACCCAGGAGTGACTCAGGCTGGTCAGATACATGGGGCTGTAGCCACGGCCGACATGATGAAGGCGATATTCCGTATACGGATACTCGAACCGAAGATGCTCGATCCCCACGTTTTCCAGGTGCTCCCAGTCGGTAAGCGTACATTCCCACTCGGGTCGAATATCGTTGAGTAGCGGCGCCTTCGTCCAGACGGTATCGCCGGCTATTCTTGTTATTGTCACAGGCTGAGAGACCAGAGGAATATCCGGGTTCTCCCAGTGACGGCTCCCCACTTTTATTTGGTTAACCTGATTATCGTAGATATGCTGTATTAAGGACGATGCCTTTCCTTCCTTGTTATACCAATGCACCTCGTACATTTCACCAACTGACAGTTTTTTCCCCGATTGTACTACCATCCAATGGCTGCCACGTTTTCCATCTCTGGCAGAAGTCAGCACCTTTTGTTTGGTGTTATATTTCTCCATGTATGCCTTGACGCGCTTCCCAGGTACCCGGGGCCATATGTATCCACCGGACCAGGCATACAGTGAGTACGGCACGCCGTCTTCCTTCTTGTTGTATGTGGTCAGGTATTCCTCCAGCTCTTTTAGATCATCCGGTGTCGGCAGTTCGGTCAACTGAAGCGGGCTGTAAATGATGGTGCCATCCTCTCCACTTCCGGCGCCTTTCAGAATGAAATCACTCCGTTCAATGTAGAGGATCTCTGTCAGCATGTACTGTCCCTTTGGTAAGTACACTGTGACCGGTTCATCCATATCATGCGCTTTCTCGAACGCCTTTTTGATGGCTTCGGTATCGTTCTCTCCGTCATCCGGTACTGCACCGAATTCAGTCACATCGATGGTGGTACTGAACTCAGGAAATTCCTCTTCTCCCCAGCGATAGCCAGCGTAGGAGTAATCAGGCAAGTAGACCGATTCTGCCGCGTCACCGTCGAGGATTTCAGGCACCCAGTCCATACGTGCCTGTGCCTGGACACCTTCGGATTGTATAGACACAAATACTATAGCAATAACTGTCGTGAGGACAATTCTTCGTACAAATTTCAAATTCATAGTTATTTCCCGCTAAATTTTCTGCTTATAATCCACTTCGTTTCATGACATGACGGCCGCTTAACTCCAGGTACGAACCCTTGAAATCCTGGTTGCGGGCCTCGATGACCGTCCGTTCACCCGGCACCGGTACTACTTCAATCGCCGCCCGGCCGTTCGCTGCCTCGACCACCGAACTGCGATTCATAATCCCCTGGTTTGGCACCAGGTGGCCGCTGCCGTCCGCCGTAAAATAGATCCGGTCATTAATATCAAGGCAACGCCTGCCCTCATCATCGATAAACAGGGCTTCCACCAGTACATTGCCATTCGGCAGCTCCGAAGCAGACATAACAATCTCCTCCGGGCTCCCGGCTTTCTCATTGCTATATTCGATGGAGAGTGAATCAGCTGTCACCTTTTCATCGTCTGTGTATCCTACAGCAACGAGTTCGTTCGCACCATCCCTGAAATTCACCTCCCAAATCAATCCCTGGGCAGGGAAGACGCTCTCGTCACGATCCTTCTTGCCCAATGATTCGCCATTGAGTTGCAGTTCCACCGATTCACAATTGCTATAGACGGTGACTTCCCTGGCAACGCCTTTCGGTCCACTGCGATGCGTCCAGGTGTGGGATTCGATATAGGCAAATTTCGGTGAGTCCGTCCAATACGATTTGTAGACGTAATACGCGTCCTTGGGGTTGCCAGCACGGTCCAACAAGCCCTTCTGATTGACAAACGGAATGGCGTTTTCCGGCCGTAGCGGCGTCCCGAAATCCTTGACCGCCCACTGGGCATTGCCGGTAAACCAATCTGTGTTCTCTGAGACATACAGATGCCAGTCAAACAAATCCACGATGTAGTTTTCGGTCCAGTTGCTTGACTTGGCCACGCTCTTCACCTCGTACTGGTTCGGCTTCTCGGTCCAGCCACTCTCAATTTTCATTCCCTCGCCGGTAATCGGATGTTCGGTATGGCGACCCTTGTGGCTCGCGCCGCCGTATTCCATGTGAACAAATCGGTCATTTTTCTCCCGGGCGGATTCGAGTGCCTTCTTGTAATTCTTGTACACGCCGGAATACCAGCCTGCCCAGATGGACGGCGAATAGACATCCACAATGTCCGGGGCTTTGGGAAACTTCCTTGTGGCGGTCAAGCGGCCGGGATCCAGATTGTGAGCAAGCTCATTCAGTTCTGTCATAAAGGCTTTCAGTGAATCGGTATTCCCGCCGTCCTCAAAATCCGGCAGCCAGTATACTTCATTTCCAAGCGACCAGAGAATGATACTCGGATGATTGTAATTCTGCCGGATCATCTCCTTCAACAGCCGCGTCGTATTGGCCTGCCACTCCGGTCCGCCTATACCTCCGCGGCACCAGGGCAATTCGTCCCAAATCAGTAATCCAAGGGAATCTGCGGCATCGTATACCGCCGGCTCCTGCGGATAATGGGCCAGCCGGACGTAATTCGCTCCCATTTCCTTGATGGCTTGCATATCCTTGATGTGCAGTCTGTTCGGCATTGCGTTTCCATAGCCGGCATGTTCTTCATGCCGGTGCGTTCCGCGAATCAGCAGTCGTTCTCCGTTCAGATAAAACGGCCCGTTTTTCTCAAATTTATACCAGCGATACCCAATCTTATCTGAGATGGAGTCAATACGCTCATTGCCATCTCTTAGTTCTGTCTGCACAGTGTATAAGTAAGGGCTATCAGGAGACCAGAGGTTTGGTGAACTCACAGAGGGCAGATCCACTGTTACTTTTTCAGATTCTCCACCGCCAATCCGGACACGTTTTTCATCCTGGGATACCACTTTTCCGGTCGCATCAAGGATCTGCATGCTAAGGGTCAATGTCTCCCGATTTTCGGATGTATTACGAATGGACACTTCTGCATTGGTTTGTGCTGACTCTGCCGATACTTCGGGTGTACTGATCTTCAGATCGGAAACGTACACACTCGATACCACTTTCAGCCAGACATCCCTTGTGAGACCGCCGTAGATAAAAAAGTCGGACTTCTGGGAAGGAATCAATTTGGGATCGTACGAGTTATCCACTCGCACACGGATTGTGTTTTCAGTATTCGCTTGCAGGAATTCCGTGATGTCGAATTTAAACCCAAGATAGCCTCCGATATGGCTACCCGCTAATTGGTTGTTGATGTACACATCGGCTTTCAGATTCGCTCCTTCGAAGTATAGCAGATATCGATGCGCCCCACTCATCGCCGGAATAAATACGGTCTTCTCATACCAGCCGGCATCCCTGCGGTACCCCGGCTCCGGGTCCATGACATCACCGACATTCCAGGTATGCGGGAGATCAACTTTTTCCCAGTCATTCGCCGCCGGATACAGGCCATCCACCTGCTCAGCCGAGGATTCGGAATAAAACCATTCCCGGTTTAAGTTATAGGTTGTCCTAATCCCGGTATCTCTGATAAAATGCTTTTCCCGCTGCAATCGATGCTGCTTATAGACCGCTTCGAGAAAATAATAATCGCCGGCCGGATTGGCTTCGTCCACGCCCCAATCTTTGTGGTAATTATACACTGAATGCAGCAGCAAACCCTGCTCGGTTTCCCGATCGTTTTGGGTATACAGGTATTTTTCAACTAAAGAATTCACAATGGTATGAGCATTATTTCGATAATTTAACACATCCTTTTTCCGCTGGGATTTTTCGGCAAGGAGATACATTCCGGAAGCAGCAATAGCACCGGCAGAGGCGTCGCGAACTACATCCTCTCCGCTGAGGTTCAGATCCCAGTACGGCACATGATCTTCTGGCAAATGGGCCAGGAAATAGTCCGCCATAGCCTTTGAGATATTAAGAAACCGTTGATCACCTGTGTAGCGATAGGCATTTGCAAATCCATAGATCCCCCAGGCCTGTCCCCGAGCCCAGGTCGATTCGTCATGGTATCCCTGGTGCGTGCGGCGTTTTTGGACAGCTCCGGTTTCCGTATTAAACTCGATAACATGATATGAGGACCCGTCATCCCGCAGGGATTCCCGCATGGTCGTCAGCGCATGTTTGTACGCGATATCGTAGTATTCCCAGTTGCCGGTCTCTTCCGCAGCCCAGAACAGCAGTTCCAGGTTCATCATCGTATCGATTATCATCCAGCCAGCTTTTTCCGGCGTGCCCAGCTTCCCCCACGCCCGGATAAATTCGC